>CAYSIH010000036.1:0-11992 GCA_964431005.1 uncultured Sphaerochaeta sp.
AAGGTTCACTTTGGTTTCCTTTAGCATTTCTTTAGCTGTCTTTCTGTTTTGACTTTCTTTACCAATGATATTTACTAAATAGTAATTTACTAATTTAGTAAATATCATAAAGGCAAAAAAAAAGCAAGGGCAACGCCCCTGCAATCCTATCTATGCGAAAAACACATAGGTCTTTCCCATTCCCCCATCTTCGGGAAGTGCAAAACGGAAATCCGCAACATGCTGACTTTTTTTCAAGTACTCCCCTATCCCACGACTGAGTATGCCATCACCATAGCCATGGATGACAGCAAAGGAGGAGAACCCATGGACCAAGGCACTCTCTATCTGCATATCCAAAGCTGAAAGAGCTTCTTCTAGGGTCTGACCACGGACATCGATGACCATCTTGGGGGCCGGGGTGCTGCTATGGTACTGCACAAGGACTTTTTTCTCTTCCTGTTTTTTAGCAGGGGTTAGTTCGCTTTCGCTGAGGGTGAATTTCATCGTTCCGATGGCTACGACCCACTTTCCCTTGGAAGCCTTTCGTATGATGCGACCTTCCCGTCTTGCACTGCCACAGAGGACATCCATATTGGTTTTGAACTGTATGGGGGCCCTGTTGGCTGTCTGGGTGCTGATCTCTTCGCTTTGCTGTTCGATCTGCTTTTCTGTGGTATCCTGTTTCTCCTGCAGAGAAGATACGAAACTCTTTACTTTCTTGGTTTTTTCCTTCGTTATCTCCCCGGTTCGCAGCTCGGCGACAAGACCCTCAAGTTCGCTGCTCTTCTCCCGCATAAAACGGTAGAGCTCACTATTCTGCTCTTGCTTGAGCAACAAGGCATCTTGTTTGAGCCTCAGCTCCTTGAGCTGGACCTGCCGTACCTGCTGTTGCAACGCATGGTGGCGGTCCTTGAGATTTTGCTCATGCTGATCGGCTTCACGCCTGCGCCTCTCCAAACCTTTGATGATCTCCCCTATCTCGACAGCCTCACTGCCCAGGTAGTGCTTTGCCTTATCCAACACTTCAGAAGGAAGGCGCATTGTCTTTGCAGTATCGAGGGCATGGCTATCGCCGGGTATTCCATTGATGACCCTAAAGGTGGGAAGATGGGTCTCTTCATCGAACTCCATCGAAGCGTTGATCACACTCTGTTTGGCATAGGCGAACTGCTTGAGCACACCATGGTGGCTGGTCACCAGCGTGAGCTTAGCCTTTGCAAGACAGTACTCCAAGGTAGCCCTGGCCAAGGCTGCTCCCTCAACAGGGTCGGTACCACTACCCAGCTCGTCCATGATGACCAGCGAGTTTTTAGTCATAGTGCGTAAGATGTGCCCTATCTGTTTCATATGGCCACTGAAAGTGGAAAGTTCTTCTTCAATGCTTTGTTCGTCCCCGATATCGGTAAAGATATCATCAAACAGAGGCAGGGCACTGCCGTCTTTTGCCGGGATGAAGCCACAGAACTGATTCAATAGGGCCATAAGGCCCACCGTCTTTATCGTGACGGTCTTTCCTCCGGCATTGGGGCCCGAGATGACAACTGCCTGTACTTTTGAGTCGAGCGTCACGGTAATGGGAACCGCCTTTCTTCCCAGCAGGGGGTGACGGGCATCAAGCATCTTAAAGGAACTGCCTTGCAGGTCAACCTCTGTCGCTTGAGTGTCAAAGCTATACCTAGCTAGGGCAAAAAGGGCATCGGCAGAGCCTACCAACGTACGAAGGGAAAGTAGCGCACCTTTACAAGCTCGCACCTTAGCATCAAGGAGGGCCAACAGTTTGGCTATTTCAACCAATATCTGGTTTTCCGCCATCACCACCGAATTGTTCATCTCCACCAAGCGGTACGGTTCCATAAAGACAGTATTACCTGAAGCTGATGCACTGCTGATGAATCCCTCAACATCGCTACGGCGGTCATTGCGTACAGGAATGACCACCCTTCCATCCCGATAGGTGCTCTGTTCCCCCTGCATCGCAGAGCTATTTGTCTTCATATAATCGCTAGAGAAGCTCGAGCGTTCCCGCTTAGCCTGTTCCACTTGCTTTTTCAGTGCACGGATGGCAGGATGACTCTCCTTGACCTCTCCACCCTCGTCGAGGATCGAATGAATACTCACCTTGAGCTCCACAAGCTCCCTATCAATGGCCAAGCCAAGCAAAGCATGGATACTATCAAGCTTTCCGTTGGCCTCCTCGCCCTGATTGCAATACTCCAAGAAGATCCCTGCACTTTCGATATAGTGAGCGATAGCCAACAGAGCCTGCCCGTTTAGGACAAGCAGTGGATTCTTTAGGATGTCCAAAGCCTCGCTAAGGTCAGCAAAGGATTGGGGCATGGCTGAATTGGGAAGCCCCAGCAGATGATAAAAGGCGGCTACCTTCTTTTGGCGTTCCATCAAGGCAGGTGTATCGGTAAGAAACTCTAGTGTAGCGAGCCTTTCATAGCCTTCTTTACTGAGGGCACAGCCTTGTATTTTTTGTAGGACAGTAAGAAATCCCAGATCCTCAATACTCTTCTTGTTCATGCTTATCCATATTTCTGTATCGTTCTCGACTCTGGTCGCTCTTTCCCTTCCATTCGGGGTCTCTCTCATCCAGGGAAGCGAGCATCCTCAAATAGCTGTCATACCGGTCGTGGTGTATTTTCCCTTCCTCTAGGAAGCGCTTAACCTCGCAATCAGGCTCTTCGTTATGCAGGCAGTGGTCGAATGCACACTTCTTTGCAGGTTCGAGAAATTCTGGAAAGGATTGGGCAATCCTCTGGGGATCCCCATGGGGAACCTGAATCTCGCGTACTCCTGGGGTGTCCACCAAGGTAAAGTCGGGTCCTTTTATCAACAGCGAGTAATTGGTGGTGTGTCTGCCCCGGTTATACTTCTCGGAGATGTCCCCAATCTTCTGTTCCACTGAGAGAATCCTATTGATGAGGGTGGACTTGCCTACCCCGCTCTGTCCTATGAAAGCCACCGTCTTGCCCTTCAAGAGGGCAACAAACTCTTCAAGGCCTTCACCGTTGAGGGCACTGACTCCCCGAATGGTATAACCAAGCGTATTGTATAGGGCAAAGCGTTCGAACTCATCCTCGGTGAGTAGGATATCACTTTTGTTCATCACTATCATCACATCAACGTCGATGCAGCACGCTATGACACGGTCTATGAAGCGTGGTCTGAAAGGAGGCTCATCTGCACTGCAGACACAGACTATCAGGTCCATGTTTGCAACAACTGTCTGGTTGCTGTTGCCCTTGATGTTCCAACGCTGAAAGCTGTTGGTACGTTCAAGGCGTTCGATGATGAGCCCTTCGGTGGTTCCTGTTATCACAAAAGAAACCCTGTCCCCAACGGCCAGGGGGTTGTATTCATGGAAGCCTGTGTCGAGCTGTTTGCCCTTGATACGGCAAAGATAGCTCGCATCGCCTTCCTTTACTGTGTATATATTGTTGATGCCTCTGTGTACAATACCTGTATGTTGCTGCATGGGTCTACTGTACTAGCAAAGGACCCTGCTTGACAACTCTCTGAGATTTGATACTGTTAGCCTATGTTTAACTTTCAGACTTGCGAACAACCCAAATGTAACACCTACATCTGTGCAGAAGGCCCTTTTTGCTATCGTCACAGTCCGAATAAGGCAAAACTTCATGCACGTTGTGTAGCTTCCCTTCTAGGGGATGCTGATGTGCTTGACCTCTCGCTCACCGGAGGAGAGTTTGAAAACCTGACCATTCCCAAAAAGGGGTTCATCTCATCCAATATGGCTTGGTGTACCTTCAGGGGTGTAGATTTTTCTGAGTGCACCTTCATCACCAGTTTTTTTGACTTCTGCCTGTTTGAAGATTGTCGTTTCAACAACATCACCAGCAGGTACTCCATCTTCTCAGGCAGCAAGATGATAGGCTGTGATTTCAGCGGATCGAACATCACCCATAGCAATTTTGTCGGAATCGATACGGTGTTTTGCAACTTCGGTGATTGTGACCTCTACTACACAAATTTTGGTGCTAGCTTCTTTCGTGATACCGACTTCATAGACAGCAATCTCAAAAAAGCTGACTTCACCCATACCAACCAACGCAGGGTATCCTTCAGGTACTCCAACTACGAGGAGGCCCACCATTGAGGATATACCAGCATTTTTCTGTAGTAGGGTTCTGCAACACCTACCTTATTGGCTCAAAAAAAGGCAGTGATGCCCTACTCATCGATCCAGGTCATGTGGACAACGAACTGATACACCTGATCGAGTCCAACGAGTTCAAGCTGAAGCATGTGCTGCTTACCCACCGCCATAAGGCGCATACAGCAGGGCTGGGTACCTTGGTGAAAATATACAATCCGACCATCTATGCATCTGCCTTCTCTTCCTTTGAGTATCCGGTCAAACCCATTAGCGACCACCAGGTGCTCTGCATGTGTGGCCTTGAGGTAGAGGTCATCCATGTGCCTGGCCATAGCCTCGACAGTCTGGTCTACAAGATAGACCACGCCCTGTTCACCGGGGACACCCTCATGTGCGGACGCATCGGATCCACAGAGGGGTATCGTGAGCAGGCCCTGCTGTTGCAATCCATCAGCAAGCGCCTGATGAGCCTTGATGAGAATTTCCTGCTCTTCCCCGGTCATGGAACAGCAAGCAAGCTTCGCATTGAGCGGATGTTCAACCACCAGCTCCTTACGCTTGGGGCGAACTCCAAGGAGAGACAGAACTGGCGGGATGATGAGTAAACACTGCTAACAAGGCTTAGCCTTACGTGCGTTCACCTTTCACATGCTGAAGGAACCGTGCTGGCAAGGGAGAACGGAAGGTCAGACGTTTGTTTGTCTTTGGATGATCAACTTCCAAAATCAGGGCATGTAGCATAAGGGTGGTGTCATCCTCCTTGCCATAGATCACATCACCGATCAAGGGGTGTCCCAACGAAGAGAGGTGTACCCGTATCTGGTGGGTCCTTCCCGTATGGATGTTTACCCGCAGCAGGGCAAAAGCGGGAAACTGACGCAGCACCCTATAGTGTGTGAGGGCTGTTCGTCCCTCTTCACCGCTACAAGTTACAAAACGCTTGCGATTGCGGGCATCCCGCTTGATATTGGTTCTTATACTCCCCTCGAGTCTGGAGAAATTCCCTTTGGCCAGGGCGATATAGGTTTTTGTCGTGGTATGGGCCTTGAATTGTGCAAGTAACGAACGATAGCTCTCCTTATCACGAGCTATGACCATCGTTCCGCTAGTATCCTTATCAAGGCGGTGGACAATACCGGGCCGAATGAGAGGAGAGTCCAAAGAGACTTCTTCTTCCTCCTCTTCCTTATCGCCCTCCTCATCAATGAAGAGCTTGCTGAAAGCCATCCCATACCGATTTAGGAGGGCGTTTACCACAGTCCCCTCATGGTTGCCCACAGCTGGGTGAACGACCATGTTTTGTTCCTTGTTGATGACCAGCAAGCTGTCATCCTCATACACCACCCTAAGTGGTATATCCTGGGCACATAACCCTTCGAATATCTCTTCAGTATAGGTAACAGAAACCACATCACCATTTTGCACCTGTTTGCTTTTTTTAGCAGGTTTGCCATTAAGCAAGATAGTTGTCTCCGGCTCGCTGAAAAGGGAACGTCTCAAGCCCTGAAGGGCAAGATAGACATCAAGACGGGTCTTCTTTTCAATATTTTCTACTGTACAGGTAACGTTTTGTTCGATAATTGCCATCAGGGGGCCTCCATTTCACCGAGAATATAGTCAGTAACCGCAATCCCCAAAGAAAGGGCTCCTGCTATGCCGCCTTGGATAAAAAGTGCAGTAAGGGGATCTTTAGCTTGTGGAGCCCAACCCGCATTGACTACGAGTGTGTAACCCAGGCTAGCCACCGCCATGGTGATGACAAAAGATCCGAAAAACAGGATCTCACCCCTTCGCAGCTTATAGGACCAGAGGGGGAACTCATCCTCCTCATAGGGCTCATAGGCGGGCAGGCTCGTGCTGTATAGGGGGACCAGCGAAAAGCAGAAAAAAAGAAGCACTATAAGAAGCAGGGATTTTCTCATCATGGGTATTGCCTCTTACCAAACAGGCTCGTCCCTACCCTCACTACGGTGGCACCTTCCTGTATTGCCAGAGGGAAGTCAGAGCTCATCCCCATGCTCAATGTCGAGAAATCAAGATGGGGATAGCGCCTTGAGCAGGATTGCTGCAGTTCCCGTAAGAGGGCAAAGGCTGCGCGTGTCTCCTTCTGTCCTCCCTCAAGGGGACCAATGGTCATCAGGCCCCGTACCTTGATCCCCGGCAAGTCGCTGATAGCATCAAGGGCAGTAAACAGGGCGTCTTCGTGCTCAAATCCGCTTTTTGAGGCCTCTTCACTGGTATTGTACTGCAGGAGGATCGGCATCTGTATTTCCAAGTCCAAACATGCCCCACTTATACGATTTGCCACCTTAAGAGAATCAACACTGTCTATCCCATCCACTAGGGTCACAATCTTATTTACCTTATTGGACTGCAGGTGTCCGATAAGGTGGAGTTTCATCCCTTCTACCCTTGCTAGGGGGAATTTCTTTTCGATTTCCTGGACACGATTCTCCCCAAACAATCTCTGCGAACAGTCAAACAGCTCAAGGATTTCCTCATACGGATGGGTTTTGCTTACTGCCATCAGTTGGACTGAGGAGAGTTTTCTCCCACTCAGTCTTGTTGCCCTCTCTATCGCTTCAAGGGTCCTATCAAGTCGCTCTTGTGCTGTCATCGTTGTTTCCTTTGTTGTTTCTTCTTTTGCCTATATGAGCGGAATTCCATCTTCAACAACTCAAGCTGTAACCGCTGTTCATCATTCTTAGCTGTAATGGAGGGGAATGCATCAAGAATCTGTCTTGAATATTTGTTCAATCTGAGCCTGCGCTCTTCAAGTTCAGCATCGAGCCGCACCTTCAGCCTCTCCAGCGAAGGATTTGGTTTCTGTTTTGCAAGCAGTTCAAACCTGTGCTCCAGTTCCTCAACCTTATGTCTAAACTCAATAAGCTGTCTCTGGAAAGAAGCCATTCTGAATATGCTGCTGGTCGCATCGATGGTGATTCCAAGAAGCAGGACACTACTCAAGGGGTGCAACACCGAATCTGGTATTCCTGAAACAAAGCTGACAACAAAAGGATGGACCCAATAGACTGCAACAAGGCCCATGAGGCCGAAAAGCGTTGAGTTTTGCAGGCAGACCCGTCCGTGTATGTTGGCAAACTTCTTTGAGTAGTCCCATAGCTGTGTCTGGAAGATCTTTTCCAATAGAAAACTGGTCACATACTCCAAGGCGCTCGTCAAAAAGAAGGCAATGATAAATACCAATACGGGATGTGTTTCGAAAAACATGAGAGGTACCAGTACAAGCAAAGCTCCAAAGCCGTAGATAGGAAGGTATGGCCCATACAAAAATCCACGATTAACTAACCGTCGCATAGGAACAGAGCAGTAGATTACCTCACTGATATACCCAATGAATGCATATAGTACAAAATATAAGAAGTACTGGTCAAACAGCATCATGACCTCCCAGTCTTTCCAACTATACCCAATTGGACTTAGCGGGGCAACACCGCATTAACCTTGTCTTTATTTCTTTGTATGTGGATGGTATAGATTCCTAAAGTGACCAACATCAGCGAGATAGGGTACTTGATATGTAGAATGTCCTCACCAAGCACTAAGGCTGAGGAGAGTGTTCCAGCTATCGGGACTATAAAGGTGAAGACGCTTACCTTTCCCAGGGGATGGTATTTGAGCACCTGAGCCCAAAGGGTAAAGGCCAGAGCAGAGAGCAGGGCAAGATAGCCCAGAACTAATAATCCTGGAAAGGTAACAGAGGGAAGCCTTCCCCCACCTACTAGACCTATGAGGATAAGTACCAGGCCTCCGAAAGTCAGACTGTAGGAAGTAACGGCAATAGGCCCGTCAGTCTTGGTAATCTTCTTGTTGAAGACCGAGCCCAAGGCAAAGCAAAACTGCGAAATAAGCAACATTCCCTCTCCGTTTAAGGAGAAGCTGATAGTCCCTTCCCCTAGAGTTGAGACAAAGATACCAAAGACACAAACGATAGAGCCGACCACTTTCTGTGTATTCAGCTTGTCATTGGTGTAGAAGAAGTGAGCCAAAACCACAGCATAACAGGCAGAGATGGAGGAGAAGATGGTAGCAGCCGCTCCTGTGGTATTGGCAACACCGATGTAGGAAAAGACATACTGTGCGGTAGTCTGCACCAGTGCCAGGACAAGGACCCAAAGGTAGTTCTGTCTTGAAATGACAGGCATCTTTTTGGTAGAGAACCGAATGTAGACAACCAGCATCAGACCAGAGAGAAAAAACCGTATTCCTGCAAACAGCATTTTGTTGCTTATGCTGTCACCTATGGCAAACAGGGAGAACCCTACCTTGACCACTGGCAGAGCCGTTCCCCACAGCACATTGCAGAAAATAGCAATTAGTATTGCCATTTTGGAACTTTCAAACAGGCTACGTTTCATATACCATCCTCAGATGTGAAAAGCGCACCCGAATAGGATGCGCTTTTGACCGGAGAGGGATTTGAACCCCCGACCAATTGCGTGTAAAGCAACCGCTCTCCCACTGAGCTATCCGGCCGACAAACCAGAAAGTACCATGAAGCTGCCAAAGGTGTCAACTATGAAGTGGATAATAGTTGTCTATGGGGATGTTTTTTGCAACATGGCAGATACCTATCTCGTTATCGGATTCAATATAAAAGAGATGACAGTCGTACCCTCGCCTGGATGGGTACTATGATAGACCATGGTGAACAAGGAAGCCTATCAAGACTTCCTTGTTCACTGTATCTTTCTTTTCTTACGCTTGCAATGAAACGCTTTGCCGCTGGTCCCTACTTCCTAGGCATGTCGTTGCTATCCTTGAGCAACACGTCATGGGTTCCTCCCTCAACAATTGAGGTGGAGGATACCAGAGTAAGCTTTGCCTTATCCTGCAGTTCACTGATACTCAAAGCTCCACTGTTGCACATAGTGGAGCGCATCTTGCTCAGGGTAAGCTGTACGTTATCCCTCAGTGGTCCTGCATATGGGACAAAGGAGTCGACCCCCTCCACAAAGGAGAGCTTGCCGTCCCCACCCATATCGTAACGTTGCCAGTTGCGTGCCCTTGCCGAGCCTTCACCCCAGTACTCTTTCATGTAGGAGCCCTTTACGTTCACTTTTTCTGTAGGGCTTTCGTCAAAACGAGCAAAATAGCGGCCCAACATAAGAAAGTCCGCTCCCATGGCAAGGGCCAGGGTCATATGGTAGTCGTGGACAATCCCTCCGTCGGAACAGATGGGGATATAGGTTCCGGTCTTTTCGTAATACTCATCTCTTGCCTTGGCAACTTCAATGACACTTGTCGCCTGCCCGCGTCCTATACCCTTGGTCTCGCGTGTAATGCAGATCGATCCACCACCGATGCCAACCTTGATGAAGTCTGCTCCGCTTTCAGCAAGAAAGAGAAATCCTTCCCTATCAACAACATTGCCGGCTCCAACCTTTACCGTATCACCATACTCTTTGCGTACCCACTGCAAGGTCTTTCTCTGCCACTCGGTAAACCCTTCAGAGGAGTCAATGCAGAGCACATCAGCACCGCTGGCTAAAAGAGAGGGTATGCGCTGTTGGTAGTCGCGCGTATTTATACCCGCGCCTACCAAGTAGCGTTTTCTGCTATCCAATACTTCGTTAGGGTGCTCCTTATGACTATCATAATCCTTGCGGAAGACAAAAAAACAGAGGCGGTTATCTTCATCTACTATGGGTAAGGAGTTAAGCTTGTGCTCCCAGAGGATGTCATTGGCTTCACTGAGGGTAATGCCCTCTTTGCCATAGACAAGGCGGGAGTACGGGGTCATGAAGGAAGAGATGGGGGTATCCATGGCCATCCTGCTGGGTCGCCAATCACGACTTGATACGACTCCTTGCAAAACCCCATGCGCTGTCCCATCGGAGGTGATGGCTATGGTGTTGTGTCCGAATTTCTTCTTAAGCGCTATGAGGTCCTCCAGTGTCTGGTCTTCTCGGAGGTTGGAGTCACTGGGGACAAAGCCAGCCTTGAAGGCTTTTACCCGCGCGACCATCGCACACTCCTCTTCAATGCTTTGTGAGCCGTAGATAAAGCTGACTCCCCCTTCACGGGCAAGGGCCCGTGCCATGGATTCACCACTGACGGACTGCATAATGGCGCTGACTAGGGGTATGTTGAGTACTAGGGCGGGCTCCTCCCCTTTGGAAAACTTTACCAAGGGGGTTCGCAAGCTGACTTTAGAGGGAATAGCGTGTTCGTCAGAGTATCCGGGTACCAGAAGGTACTCACTGAACGTACGTGAAGGTTCATCAAAAAAATATGCCATACTAAAAGGTCTCCTTTCAGGTTATGACAACTCATATTGCACGTTTACGCTCTTTTGTGCAAGAATCCTGCAACAAGAATCCTTGATTTTGTTGCAGGACTACCTTTCCTCTCCCTAAACGAAGGAAAACTTGGGAAACCTTAGCGTCTGCACTCAACAATGCACTGCTCTTTTGCACCAAGGGATAGGATAATGCTCCCACCTGTCGTACTGATCTTACCTTTTTTATCCCCTATAAATTCAGTTACCTGGAGCACAGCATTGGAGATGATGAGTTCTGTAGGCTCCTCGTTCTTGTTAAGCACGCAAAGAAGGGCCACTTCGCCATCATACCTGGCAAAGACCAGACACCTTTCATCAGCATGGACAATCTTATAGGCAGAACCTTGGAGCATCTGGGCGTAGAGTCTCCGTATCTCCCCCATCCCCCTGTACAGATCATAAAACCGGGTATCCCATTTCTCGCTGTCCCACTGCATGGGATACCGTGAATCTTCCACACTGCCATAAGGACCCTCAAGGGCCACCTCATCGCCATAGTAGAGGTTGGGCATGCCAGGAAGAAGATACATCAGCATCACAGCCCCACTATACAGGGCAAAATCAAAGCCGTTGGGTGTTGCATGCAGGCGCGTAGTATCATGGCTGTCGATCAGATTCATCTGCATCGGATGCATTTGGGACGGAAGACTGGCGAGTTGGCTTTCCAGGGCCTGAGCAAGCTCTAGGCCAGTATAGCCTCTGGTCGGCTTGGGAGCGTGGCCCCACCCGTCGGTAAGGAAGCGATCTGTCTCGCCCATCCACGAGCGCAAGGGTCTGCTGCATCCCAAGTAGTTCATCGTACCGTCCCACATGTCGCCTTGCAGGAAAGGAGCTGAGTCCGCCCAGCCTTCACCAACCAGATATGCCTGGTCATTTTCAGCCTTTACCGACGTGCGCACCTCCTTCCAGAGCTCTTCACACATCTGGTCCTCACCTCTTCGTCCCAGGACGGTTGCAACATCGAGGCGCCATCCGTCCTGCAAGTAAGGCTTCTTAAGGAATTTGATCATGGCAGAGTCCTCATCCCTATAGATAATCTCTCGTAGACGAGGGCTGTTGTAGTTCAGTTGGGGAAGGGTCGGGACATCCTCCCAACATGCGACAGAGCCATCCTCATTGAAATAGTAGAAGGAGGCCTCTTCGCTATCCCTATCCTCCTTTGCCCTCTGTAGCCAGGGGTGTGCTGTGCCTGTATGGTTGATGGATATATCCACAACAATGCGAATCCCATTTTCATGGAGCTTTGTACAAAGGGATGCGAAGGCCTCATCCCCTCCAAGCTTCTCATCGATATGGAAGAAGTCACAACAGTCATAGCGGTGGGTTGTCCTGGAGACCCCAATGGGGTTGAGATAGAGGACATTTACTCCCAAAGCCTTGAAGTGCGGAATGGAGTCCTCGATACCTTTGAGGTCCCCATTGAAAAAGTCCAGACACCTCCCCTCATCAAAAGAGAGAGGTTTTTCAGAAAAATCCATAGTCTGGACGGTCCCCCCATCAAAGGAATACTCGCCGTCCTTTGCCCCTATACTAAGGTCCCCTGCTTTGAACCTGTCGGGGAAGATCTGATAACAGGTGGACGA
>CAYSIH010000037.1:0-11782 GCA_964431005.1 uncultured Sphaerochaeta sp.
CATTAAACCACAGTTTTATTCATACGGGAAAAAATCATTTGGGGTTCAAGTGGAATTAATCATAATCGGGCTTAGTTGTAAAAAACTAATTCTATAATAAATGTTGTTTTATAGATAAAAACAGGTATAATATTAAGTGGTCATAAAGTAGAATTCCTACTAAATTTAATCGGGGAGAGAATTATGAAGAGAGTGCTTTTGTGTGTTTTAGGTATTTCTTTGGTTTTGAGTACAGCAGTATTTGCAGCTGGTTCAAAAGAGGGTGCTTCAAGCAAAGTTGCGAAATCAGATTTTACTGTAGGTATTGTAACTGATACTGGTGGAGTTGATGACAGGTCTTTCAACCAAAGCACTTGGGAAGGATCAGTGAAATATGCTCAAGAGGTTGGTGGTGATGCAAAATATTTGCAGTCAATCGCCGATGCTGATTATATTCCAAACCTTTCCACCTTTGCGGATGAAGGTAAAACTCTGATAACAGCCCCGGGCTTTTTGTTTGATAAGGCAATTGCAGAAGTTGCTAAAAACTATCCCGAACAGAAGTTTTTGGTAATTGACGTTGCTGTCCCTGGCTTTGATAATGTGGTGAGTGCTACATTTGCTGCACATGAAGGTGGATATGTTGCTGGTATTGTCGCTGCTATGCAGTCAAAGAAAGAAGGTGCAACTAAAATCGGTCTTGTATTAGGTATGGACTTTCCAACAATGCAACTGTTTGAAGCAGGGTATGAAGCAGGTATTCACGCTATCGACCCAAGCCTCAAGTTATTGACTGAAATCCCTAACTCTTTTTCAGATACTCAGAAAGGACAGACCCTTGCATCAAAATTGTATGATGAGGGTGTAGCTGTAATCTTTGCTGTCGCTGGTGCAACTGGTAACGGCTGTATCAAAGAAGCTAAAGACCGAAGAACAAATGGTAAGAATGTTTGGATTATTGGTGTAGATAGAGACCAATATAGCGAAGGTATTTATGATGGGAAAAATTCTTGCATCCTGACATCAGATCTCAAGAGAGTTGACGTAGCGGCGTATGATGTTGCCAAGATGGCTTATGAAGGCAACTTCCCCGGGGGTGAGGAAATTGTATTTGACCTAGCTGTAAATGGTGTGGGTCTTCCCGAGAATAACCCTAACCTTAGTGAAGATATCTTAGCAACAGTAGCGAAATATACTGCTAAAATTGTTAGCGGAGATATCGTAGTACCAACAGTACCATCACGTGTTAAATAGATGATTCAGAGTCTTTGAATCATTTGTAACAATGTATTGAGAAGAGGGGAGGGACTTATTCTCCTCTCTTTATTTTTTTCGATATGCGTTCTTAAAGGAATAAAATATGTTATCAAACCAACAAGAACTATTTGAATCAGCAACCGGTATAAATCTGAGCTATCAACAAAGAGTAGCTGGCTTGGCCAATGCTGCAATACGGCTCCATGACCCCAGGGAACTTCTTAACTACACAGAGATAGACTGGGAATTCATCCAGAATGGCATGGTCTGTGATTTGAATGAAGGGTACCTGCTTCATACTCCTCGCTATGTTGTCCCAGATTACGAAGTATTGGTAACTAAAGGCTGTGAGTTTTTGGATATCAAGGTTCCTAAAGATTTGGAAGAGCTGTTGGATAGTCTGTTGATACTGTACGCTCATGTACCATCTGTAACCACTTTTCCTGTATATATTGGAAATCTGGATACATTGATCGACCCATTCCTCACTGGTTTGGATGATGACGTAGCCTACCCTAAAATTAAGAGATTCCTCAATCATATCGACAAAGTCTTCACTGATGCCTTTGTTCATGCCGATATTGGTCCTAAGGCTAGCAGAGCTGGGTACCTGATCCTAAAGGCTGTTGTTGAACTTGAAAATCCAGTACCGAATATGACATTCCATTATGATGAAGATATCTCTGATGAAAAATTTGCCCTTGCATGCGTAGACTCTTGCTTACGGGTAAGCAAACCCTCTTTCTCCAATGTAAAGGAGTACAGTAAAGTGGTAGGCACTCATGCTATAGTCAGTTGCTACAACTCATTGCCTATCGGTGGTGGGGCTTATGGCTTGCTGCGCTATCGTTTGGGTACCATTGCAAAAGCAGCAAAAGATCTCGATGATATGCTCAATACTTGGCTTGTGAAAGCAGGCAGATCTCTCAACCACATGAAGGATGAGCGAATTAAGTTTATACTTGAAAAATCCAATTTCTTTGAATCAAACTTTCTTGCAAAGGAAGGTTTCATCGCCCGTGAGAATTTCACTTCTATGGTGGCTATCGTAGGGCTTGCTGATGCAGTCAATACACTGCTTGAAAAAGAGGGAATTGCAGAGACGTTCGGCACTTCTGAAAGAGGGGATGAGATCGCCATTGCAATCCTGGATACGATCAAACAGATAAATGATGCACATACTGCACCATACATGGAGAGAACCAACAATCATTATCTTTTGCATGCGCAAGTTGGGGCTCAGCTTTTAGCTGAAGATATGGATAATACCCCTGCTCACAGAGTAAAAGTAGGAGAGGAGCCAATCCTTCCTCTGCATTTGACCCAAGCATCAAAATTCTATAAGTATTTTGATGCTGGTGCTGGAGATCTGTATCCCTTTGACCAGACATATATTGATTATCCGGAAGCTGTTCTTGATATCATCAAGGGAGCGTTCCATCAAGGGACCAGATACATCACCACGTATGTGGAGAATACAGACCTGATCCGTGTGACAGGCTATCTTGTTAAGAAATCAGAAGTAGAAAAAGCAAAGAATAACCAGGTTGTCCTACAAAATACAACTTGGTTTGGTAAAGGCTCAGAGGAAAATAATAGTGTGTTCGAAAGAAGAGTTACAAAGTAAGATTCCTCTGAATAAGGTTTTGCCGTTTGCTAACGTTGATGGGATAGGCAATAGGACTTCTATTTTCGTTCAAGGTTGTGACCTTAGATGTGTATATTGTCATAACCCTGAAACACAGGATGTGCGATTCAAAGAGAGAGAGGTCAGTATAGAAGAATTGATCCATGAAATAGAGCCTTATTTCCCTTATATCAGGGGAGTGACTGTAAGTGGTGGGGAACCCACACTCTACTCCAAGCAGTTGACTCTCCTTTTTGAAGAGCTACATACAAGGAATTTAACCTGCTATTTGGATTCGCACGGGTATTTCGATAGGGAGAGAATAGCCCCTTTGATCGCTGTTACTGATAAGTTTCTCTTTGATGTAAAGACAACAGATTCCAGTAGTAATTTGCTGGGTGTGGACAAGCGAGGCAACCTTGAGAATTTACTCTACTTATTGGAAAAGAATAAGGTGGAGGAGGTCAGGCATGTAGCTCTCACCTCACTTGTTGACAGTGAAAAAGTTGTGAGGGAGATAGCGGAAATCCTCAAAGGGTATCCTGATGTTCTGCTGAAGATAATCAAAGTTCATACCAGAGGTTGCAGGCAGGAAAATCTTATCATAGATAAAATCCCAAGCAACAGATTTATGAACAACCTAGGGAAAATAGCCAGCACTATAGGCGTGGAACGAATAAAAATACAACTGTAGGAGTGTGTATATACCATGAAGAACGTTGTAGAGATGAAGGATATCACAAAAAGATTTCCTGGAATTATTGCTAACTCTCACGTTAACTTTACGTTAAGGCAAGGGGAGATTCATGCCCTGTTAGGTGAGAATGGTGCAGGTAAATCTACTTTGATGAGTGTTCTTTTTGGCTTATACCAGGCTGAAGAGGGAGAGATACTTGTTAGAGGGGAAAAGGTTGAAATTAAAGACCCGAATATAGCTACCAAACTGGGAATAGGGATGGTTCATCAGCATTTTAAGCTGGTTCATAATCTCTCCATTACAGAGAACATTATTTTAGGGGTCGAACCTAGAAACAGATGGAACCAAGTTGATCTCAATAAGGGTAGGGCTGAAGTTTTGGCCCTTAGTGAAAAATATGGGTTGACGGTTAATCCAGATGAGCTTATAGAAAATATCACCGTTGGCATGCAACAGCGGGTGGAAATATTGAAAATGCTGTATCGCAATGCCGAAATCCTCATTTTTGACGAACCTACTGCAGTATTAACGCCACAAGAAATTGATGATCTCATTCTTGTAATGAGAAACCTAGTGCATGAAGGCAAATCAATCATCTTGATCACCCACAAATTAAAGGAAATTATAGCAATTGCTGACAGATGCACTGTCCTTCGTAGAGGCGAGTGCATGGCTACTGTAGATGTGGCAAACAGCAATCTTGAAGAACTTGCAGAGTTGATGGTGGGCCGTAAGATCAATCTATTCATTGATAAAAAAGAGATCAAGGAACGCACAACTGTTATGAAAATCAGAAACCTTAGTGTAAAGGATTCAAAGGGACTCGATGCAGTTAAGAATCTGAACTTGGATATTAGAACTGGTGAGATCATGTGTGTGGCTGGAATCGATGGTAACGGGCAGAGTGAGCTGATCCAGGCTCTTACCGGCTTAGCTCCTAGCTGTGGGGGGACCATAGAGTTTCTTGGAGAGGAAATCCAGGGCTTGCCAATACGGGAAAGAACAGAGATGGGCCTTGGCCATATTCCGGAAGATAGACAGAGATACGGTCTTGTAATGGATTTTGACCTTCAGGAGAACATGGTGCTCCAATCGTATTTCAAAGAACCTTTTTCTACCAGAGGAAGACTGAATAAAGAAGCTATCAGAGAGTATAGCGATAGGCTTATACAAGAGTATGATGTACGAAGCAGCCTTGGTTCCGATACGATTTCTCAAAGTCTCAGTGGCGGTAACCAGCAGAAGGCAATCATTGCCCGTGAGTTGGATAGGTCTCCGGCTCTGCTTCTTGCTGCTCAACCTACGAGAGGTCTGGATATTGGAGCCATTGAATTTATCCATAGAAGCATAGAAGCTGAGAGGGATAAAGGTAAGGCGGTACTTCTGTTCTCATTGGAACTGGAAGAGGTCTTGAGCCTTTCTGATAAAATAGCTGTTATTTATGAGGGTGAAATTGTTGGCATTTTAGACTCTAAAGATGCAACTGAGAATGAATTGGGCCTACTGATGAGTGGAGCTAAGAAGGGAGATCTACCAAATTATGGGTAATAGGTTTAGAAATTATGTAGCCAATGACAGACATCAGAGGGTATTGATTCCAATTATCGCTATTGTTCTGGGCTTTCTTGTTGGTATTGTGATTATGGTCCTTTCACATCTGAACGCAGGGTATCTCTTTACTGCGTTATTACGAGGTGTTCTAGGAATTAACACTAAATTTATTGGAACCAGTCGCTCTGTATTCAACGCCAGATATATCGGTGAGTTCTTTGTATCTTCGATGCCTCTGATCTTAACGGGTCTTTCTGTCGCTTTTGCATACCGTTGTGGTTTGTTCAATATCGGAGCCGAAGGACAGCTTATGATGGGATCCTTGTTCAGCATGGTCGTTGCCATATCGTTCCCAGCCCTTCCCAAGGGTATCCTGCTTCCGATGGTTATCCTCGCTGGTGCTTTGGGTGGCACGATTTGGGGATTTATTCCCGGTCTTTTGAAAGCAAGATATAACGTCCATGAAGTTGTCGTTACGATTATGCTCAACTATGTAGGACTGTATTTTTTGAACCTCGGGGTAAAATCACTTCCAGGATCTTCTCTTATACGAAGCGTAGAAATCCCACAAGCAGCATTTCTTGGTAGTGACCTCTTGTGTAAAATTACAAACAACTCAAGGCTTCACTGGGGTTTTATCATTGTTATCATCGCTGTCTTTGCATTTTACTACATTATCAACAAAACAACATTTGGCTATGAGTTGAGAGCTGTCGGTTTCAATAAGGACGCCGCTAAATATGCAGGTATCAACGTAAATAAGAATGCTATTCTGGCGATGACAATTTCTGGATGCTTCTCAGGGCTTGCGGGTACCCTTTTGACTTGTGGTACCTTCAATTATGGAAGAGTCATCCCTGCATTTGAGAACTACGGCTTCAATGGTATTGTAGTCGCCTTGGTTGGTAATGTTACTGCCATCGGTTCTGTATTGGGCGGTCTGTTATTTGGGGCACTTCAAGCGATTCAGCCTATAATGCAGGCAAATGGCATTCCCCGTGAAATTGCAATAATCATCACAAGTGCAATAATCATCTTCGTTGCAATGCAGAACGGCATTAAATCTGTATTGAACAAGATAGGCAATAAGGAGTACTAGAAATGAATATATTTTATGGCATGCTTACCCTTACGTTAATTTATTCAACTCCTATCCTTGTCACTGCTCTAGGTGGTATGTTTTGCGAGAAATCGGGTGTGGTAAATATCGGGCTTGAAGGATTGATGGGTTTTGGTGCTTTTGCTGGTGCCACTGTCATGTATTTTGTCCAGGGGAGTACCGGTGGGCCCTATTTTGCACTTCTGGTAGGGATGCTTGTCGGGGGGGTGGTTTCTATTCTTCATGCATATATGTGTATCACCCTCCGTTCCAATCAGGTGATCAGCGGTACTGCTATCAATATGTTCGCAATTGGCGTAACAATCTATCTGTCGCAGATTATATTCGGTCAGCAGAGAACCATTGCCTTTAGTGAAAGTTTTACAAAAACCACCTACCCCATAGTATCTAAAATACCAATTATTGGGCCGATTCTATTTTCTAATATCTATCCAACTGTCTATCTTGCTTTCCTATTGGTTGGAATAAGCTGGTATGTACTTTACAAAACACCCTATGGGCTTCGCTTGAGGGCGGCTGGAGAAAACCCTCACGCAGTTGATAGCGTTGGTGCGAATGTAAGTAAAATCCGTTATATCGCTGTTATCATCAGTGGCCTACTAAGTGGTCTTGGTGGGGCCATGATGATTTTGACACAAGATATCCAATATACCTCTGTAAGTATCCATGGTACAGGGTTTATTGCGATGGCTGCTGTAATCTTTGGCCGATGGAAACCTGTTCCGATTTTAGGGGCTTCAATGTTTTTCGGCTTGTCCCAGGTTCTAAAGATTTACTCTTCAAACTTGGGAATCTTCTCCGCACTCCCATTGGAGTTCTTTGACAGTTTTCCATACATACTGACCATTATTGCCTTGGTAGTATTTAGTGGCAAAGGTGTTGCCCCTCGATCTTCTGGTGTTCCTTACGACAAGGGGCAGCGATAGGCTCCCCCTTGTTGAAGGTAAATGTTTTTGAAAAGAAAGGATTTACTATACATGTGGAGAGTTGGTTTTTCTTTCAATTTTCACTACAATGCCTCTATCATATATAGTTAGGTCAAGCAAATGCAGAAAAATGAACAAGCGACCATCAAGGATGTCGCTCTTTTGGCAGGAGTATCCATTGCAACTGTCAGTAGGGTGCTGAACAATCTCGGAGTAGTGAACATTGTCACTGAGAAGAAGGTGCTCGCAGCGGTGGAGTCACTGAACTATCAGCGCAACGCAGTCGCCCGATCGTTAAAGATGAGAAAGACCAAGAGCATCGGCATCATCGTCCCAGAAATCTCAAATACGTTTTTTACTGAGATAGTCGAACAGCTTGAGCTGTTGCTCGGTCCCTTAGGCTATGCCCTCTTACTCTGTTCTTCTGGCAATAGTGTTGAGGAGGAGAAGCGAAAACTCTCCCTACTCTTAGAGCGTAATGTTGATGCTTTGGTAGTGGTCCCTGCAAGCAATGTGGGAACCCATTTTACCCTTTCTGCTCTGAAATCTACCCCCATGGTCATGCTGGATAGGGAAATAGCCGGTCTTGTCTGCGATGTTGTCCTTGTGGACAACAGAATGGGAGCCTACGACCTGACAACCGCCCTTATCCGTGAAGGGCATACGCGGATAGGGTTTCTTGGGGGAAAGAGCACGGTGCATACCTCAGTAGAGAGACTGCGGGGCTATCTTGATGCTATGAGGCGGCACAACCTTCCTGTTGAAGAGGCATTTGTCATACAAGATGGCATGAGCCAAAAGGCAGGGTACACGCTGATAAAAAAAGCGCTTGAACAGGAGAGTTGTCCCAGTGCTTTCTTTGTGGTCAATGATATGGTACACATCGGAGCAACCAGCTTCCTTGCTGCAGAGGGAAGCGAGGAGGACTGCGCACGGATGGTCTTCGCATCCTTTGACCATCTGTTCTATGCTCCGCTACTTAGGTTCTGCCATTACGCAGCTGCACAACCTATTGATGAGATTGGGCAGATAGTGGCAGATATACTTATCAAGCGCATGGCAGGGGATGGCGATGGGTTTCCCACAAAAGTGGTGCTTCCACCGACCATCCACGTAATGCAAGAGAACAAAGGCATTGTAGACGGACCTCAGATCCCGACTACTTTGCCGCCAATTCTTCCAACAGGGTCATCAGCTAACCTATTTTAGCTCTTCGTCAAAACAGACCGCTACCTTTCCAGACGTTCCATTTGCCATGAGGGCATAAGCCTCGTCAGCCTTCTCTAGGGAGAATCGGTGGGTGATGAGGTCCTCGGGGTGGATATTCCACCTGACCAGATGTTCCACCAGATCCTCCATCTTCCAGATGCTGGTCACCCAGCTACCATAGATGGTCTTCTGGTCGTGGAGCATGTCTGGGCTAGGATTGAAGGTTACGCTTCCTCCCTCACCGACAAAGGCGATCTTGCCCCATTTTCGTGTTGCCCTGACGGCTGTTGCACGACCTGGATTGCTTGCACTGCAATCAAAGGCACGTTCAACACCATGTCCACCGGTAAGGGCCTTGATCTGCTCGACATTGTCTTCGCTGGGAGTGAAGCCGTGGTCAAGCAAGCCTAGCTTCTTTGCCAGCTCGATTCTTGCAGGTTCCATCTCGATACCGATGAGCTTGGTCGCTCCCATAGCCTTGGCAAGCATGAGGGCTGCGAGTCCCACTGGACCCAAGCCGACAACCAGGACTGCATCATTGCCGCTGACACCGACCTTTTCGATCGCTTCGTAGACAGTACCGAAACCACAGGCTACCTGGGCTCCATCTGCATAGGTCAGTTCGTCGGGAAGCAGGACCAGGTCCTTCTCGTCACAGAGGATGTACTCTGCCATCCCACCGTCACGCTGCCAGCCATAGGCTGCACGCTTATCGCTTGTGCAGCTGATCATATAGCCCTGACGACAATCATAGCAGACCCCACAACCACTGATGTGGTAGACGATGACCCTGTCACCCTTCTTGAACCGTTTCAGGCCTGGTCCTTCCTCTACTATCTGGCCACAAGGCTCATGCCCTGCTATTACATTCTGATACCCTTCAGGCCCTTTTCCCAGATGCTCGCGGTAGATCGCCCTAATGTCGCTGCCACAGATGGTGGAGCATTTGGTCTTGAGCAGAACCTGGCCATGCCCTGGTTTGGGTATGTCGAACGTATCAAATGTAACGGTGCTGTTTCCTGGAAGCTTTGCTCCCAGCATTTTCTTCTTCTCCATGGTATCCCTCCTTGAAAGGTTATCTTCTATAGTGTTCGGGAGCACGAATGATTCCGTCCTCATCCCAGAGTTCAGTCCAGTCCTTGGCCTCTTCCCAGAGGAAGACCTGCCCCTTGATCAGACGGCTGTTGCAGTCTGCCTCCTTGAGTAAGGCTACCTCCTCACTGGTAAGAGGATCGCTTATGATACTTTCCAGATTGCTTTTGAGATTTCTCTCCTTGGTAGACTGGGGGATGGGGACAATGCCGTTTGCCTGTGCCCACTTGAGGCAGATGGCTGCAGGGTGGACATTGTGAGCCTTTGCTACGGCAACGACAGCGGGGTGTTCCATGTCGACTGCATCGGCCTCTGTGGTATCCCTCTCTGGCCTGTTAGGGGAGCCAAGGGGGGAGAACCCAATGGGAATGATGCCTTGGCTCTTCACATAGTCCAAAAGCTCCGGCTGTTGGAAACAGGGGTGCAGTTCCATCTCATTTGCCACCGGCCTTATTCTGCAGGAAGCGAGCAGGAGCTCCAGTTTTGCCTGGCTCATGTTGCTGGTCCCGATATGTCTGACCAGGCCCTGGTCTACCAGCTCCTCCATCGCGTGCCAGGTCTCCATGTATTCCTCGTGGATATATGGCCTGGCATTGGGGTTTCGTGCGGTGACATCGCACTTGGGTGGGTGGAAGTTGGGAAATGGCCAGTGCACCAGAAAGAGGTCTAGATAGTCGAGCTGCAAATCAGCGAGAGTTGCCCTTACCGAGATGCCGACGTTTTTCTTTCCGTGCATATCATTCCAGAGTTTGCTGGTGATCCACAGCTCATCTCTTGGTATGAATGATGCCTTAAGGACTTTTCCAATTTCTTTCTCATTATCATAGACACGGGCACAGTCTATGTTCCTGTAACCGAGCTTGAGTGCAAGCTCCACTGATTTCGCCATCACGGCACTGCTCACATGGTCGCTGCCGAAGGTGCCTACCCCTATGGCAGGCATCTTTGCTCCTGTCTGTTCTATGGTCATGTAGGGTACGTTCATAGCTATCTCCTTGTCCTATCTAGTATACCCCGCTATTTCAGTGCCAACAATGCTCTATATGCGTATAAAGTATAGTGTTTTGCGCAAAGTAGGAGTATAATTCCTCTATGTACCAGATAGGTTTGAAGCTCCGTTTCCAAGACGGGTATGATATGGCGGTAGCCAATGGGGTAGTGAGGTATGCGAAAAAGAAGAGCTCTTGGCAGCTGAGAGGTCAGGGCCCCTGGTTTTTTCCCCTCGATAGCGACTCCCTTTCCAACTGTGACGCCCTCATCGCCCGTATCGAAAATGATGAGGAAGCCTTAGCTTGTGCTGCGTTGGGAATCCCTGTTGTCGATATTGCCGGAGCCTCTTCACTGAAACTGTTCAGCCAAGTTCGCAATGATGACTATGAGACGGGTGTTCTGGCAGGGAGGTATCTGCATACCTTGGGAAACCGAAACTACGCATGGTGCGGTGTCGATGGTGTGCACTGGGCACGAGAGCGTTTGGTAGGCTATGCCTCAGCCTTGGGGAAAGCCCCAGAAAAAATACTGCGTTTTTCCCGCCCCCTCGCCTGGTGGCGTCAGATCTATGAACTCTCTCCTCAGCTTGAGAGTTGGCTTCTCTCCCTACCTAAGCCCATCTCCCTTTTTTGTAGTAACGACCTTTCAGCAATGAAAGTTGAAGTTGCGGCCCAGAGGCTTGGTATACATATTCCCTTAGAGATGACAGTCCTCGGTGTTGATAATGAGACGCTGCTGTGTGAATTGGCAACTCCCTCAATATCGAGCATACAGACCAATTGTGAGATGATAGGGTATCAGGCAGCGGCGATGCTTGATACCTTGCTCCAGAGCAAGACTCCTACTGTGCGGATTCAACGTATCGCTTCTGGAGGCATAACTGAGCGTGAAAGCACAGCCCTCATTACAGAAAAAGACCCTGTGGTGGCCCAGGCTTTGAGGATTATCAGAGATTATGCTTCTGAAGGCATCAGTGTTGGGGATGTGGTGGAGCGATCAGATGTATCCAGAAGAAATCTGGAGGTGCGTTTCAAGCAGGCTAGGGGAAAGACCCTCTGGGAGGAGATCTGTGACCAGCGCCTTCTCTTGGCGACCCTAGCGCTGCGCCATAGCAGGGCAACCA
This sequence comes from uncultured Sphaerochaeta sp., assembly GCA_964431005.1. Lineage (GTDB taxonomy): Bacteria > Spirochaetota > Spirochaetia > Sphaerochaetales > Sphaerochaetaceae > Sphaerochaeta. The sequence goes on from CAYSIH010000037.1 coordinate 11,572, forward strand.
TTGCAGACATCGCCAACGATTGTGGCTTTGGCTCTGTCCATCGGTTCTATACCTTGTTCAAGCGCAAGTATGGGACTACGCCCAGTATCTGGCGTAAGCAGAGGTCAGCTCAATAAGTTCTTGGTCAGATTGTTCTTCCACTTGCATGCATTGAGTTCATCAACCGCTTGGTCTGGCCGACCAGATAGAGCGGCAAGGTGACCAGAGTGTA
>CAYSIH010000038.1:0-11770 GCA_964431005.1 uncultured Sphaerochaeta sp.
GGGTGAAAGAAGAAAGAAAAGCCCTGTTTTCTCACCTCATGTCTAACGATCAAACAGGGCCCCTGGCCCTTACCCTAGGCTTGAGAGAGCACTTGCCAGAAACTCCATATCTCCCTTGGTATAACGTTGGTCGATCTGCACACTGACAATATGGTCATAGATCCAAGTGGCATGGCTCATCGCGTCAGGATTTACCAACATAGGGGGAACTGGCCAGTAGACGGTACTTCGAATTCCCATTTGTTCGAGCTGGTTCTGTGCCTTGGGCCGGTCATCGCTATAGAAACAGAAGTGGCTGGGGCAGCTACTAGCGTCTAGGACAGGGAAGACTGCTCTGCACTGTTTTGATTCCTTCAGGTTGTCCAGTACGCTCTGATAGTTCTCCCTTCGCTTTGAGAAGAGCAGGGAAGGGTCAAACTGGGTGATGATTGCTCGCGATTGTGCATCGCTTTCAAAGGCATCAAACATCTGCCGTAGGCGTAACTCAGTATTCCAGAATACCTCAGAGGCTTGTTTGTCATACGAAGTGCCATCTTTCTTTAATGCTTTTTCCCGATGCTCCATGGCAAGATAACGCCCCTTTAGGTGGGCCTCTTCTGCAGGCAACATCGGCAAGGTGAACTTGCCCTCGCGCTTGATCGCAACACCGCCCGAAGCTATTCCCATCCATTTGCGCACACTGCCGGCATAGTAGTCGGCATCGGGGGAGTGCCCATCAAGGGAGAATATGCTGTGGGTTGTATCCTGCAGAATCGTTATCCCCTGTTTCTTGGCACGAAGTACAAAGGCTTTGTCATAGGAGCTGAAGCCAAAATACCCGCACAAAGCCAGTACCGATATGCCCTCGAGATCTTCATCCTTGAACAGGGGGGTTAGTCGATCCCTGTCCACATCATAGAAGGCGAGCTCGTAGCCTGCCTTCTCATAGCTGGAGAGTACGGTCTCACAGGTATATGCCGGTACATAGGCTTTGCGTATCGAATCGGAGGTGCGTATCTCCTTAAGACACCCATACAGGGCGCAACGTCCGGACATGTAGTGCCTTACGTCTTCGCCTTTGGCTTGAAGAAAAAAAGATTCTCCGGCGGTCTCTTGTTCAAGGGTGAACATACCTCCAATCCTATATTCCATGTCAGAAACTCCTAATCAATGATTCGTTCAAAGCCTTTATGATCTCAACAGCAAGCTTCACACTGTTTACCACATCACTGTATGCGCTGATGCCATAATGAGTATGTACATAGCGCACAGGAACTCCGATGACAATGGCAGGAACTCCTGCATTTGAGAGGTGGATGGGAGCTCCATTGGTAGCTCCTGCACTTCTTACAGCCTCTTGTGCGGGAATTCCATGCTTTTTGGCAAGATCCAGGGCGAAGCGTTGGAATCGTGGGTTTGTGATCATCCTTGCATCAATATGGCGGAGCATAGGCCCCTTCTTGATGCAGGTCTGTGCCTGATAGGCAGGGACGACCGTATCATCAGCAGGGCATCCTTCAAAGACTATGGCAATGTCAGCCTTGATGGTATTGGCACTGACTATCGAACCCCGGGTGCCAACCTCTTCCTGGCTGGAGAAGTCTCCTACTAGATTTACGTCCAGATCTTGGCCTTTCAGCTCTTCCAAGGTTGCCAGCACTGATGCACATCCTATACGGCAGTCAAAGGCCTTGCCCATAAGGATGTCATGCTTTTCGTCATAGGTGCAGGTGACTAGGGGTACTACAGGGGCGGCGATGCCAATCTTATAGCTGTCCCGAACCTCTTCTGCACTGCTGGCGCCGATATCGATAACGAGGTTGGTAATCTCCAAGGGGGCCTTTTTTTCAGCCTCACTCATGAAGTGAGGGGGTTTGCTGGCCACTATGCCGGTGATGTACTCTCCATCCTGGTTTCTGACTCTGACCAGGTGGGCAGGAATGTTGGAAGGAATCCAGCCACCGATGGTGATGAACTCCAGCATCCCGTCAGGACGGATGGCCTTTACCATGAAGCCGACTTCATCGGTATGCGCATTGAGTTGGACAGTGCACTGGCCCTCCTTGTTTCCCTCTCGGTAGAGGTAGAGGTTGCGCATGCTGTCTTCAGCGAATTCGCCTAAGCCTTTACCCTCATCGCGAAGAACGGTGAGTACTTCATCTTCAAAGCCGCTGATGCCATTGGCATCGCTGATTCTTTTGATATAACCAATTGTTCGTTTTTTATTCATTTACAGCACTACCTTTTCAAATTCTTCAATACAAGCGACAACATAGGTCGCCATAGTGTTCAGCATCTCTACCCCCCATGCCTCTGTGGCATGTTTGGGATGGTCAGGACCAATCCATCCATTGTCTGTGACATGGTTGGTAAGCCTGGGTATGGTTATGGTAACGCCCTTGAACTTCACAGTGTTGAAACCGGAAGCCTGGAAGGCTTCGCTCACATCTTTCAAGACCAAAGGGTGGTCTATCTCGTCTCTATCTATGAGGGAGGGATCTATAGCCATGACTGCAGCTGTCTCTTCTCCACCGCCATGACCTCCCTTCCACAGGGGGTTCATATCCCAGACGTTTTGCCACCAGTTGAGCAGGACCATCATGCACCCTTCGCTGTCCAGCTCATAGCCGACACGTTCCAGTGCCTTGATATTGCCTCCATGCCCATTTAGGATCAGAAACTTTTTTGCCCCATGAAAACGGAGGTTTTCCACAACTTTCTTTACCAGCTGGTAGAGTAGGTCGCCTCCCAGGTTAACAGTCCCTGGAAAGGGCCAGAGGCTTTCGCAAGCACCGTATGGGATGGTGGGAGCTATCATAATACGATCAGTTTGCTGTTCGACGAGCTCTAGAATCTTATCTGGAATCATCGTATCTGTACCCAAAGGCATATGCCTTCCATGGCATTCTATGCTTCCTATAGGAATAATTACCATATCAGATTCTTTGAAATATGCTGCTGCCTTAGGCCATGTCATCTCTGCCATATACATGGTAGACCCTCCTAGGGATGGCAAAGAGCCGGAAAGATCCAGCTCTTTGCCTGTTTTGTATCTTGTGTGAATCAGAGGCCTTATTTGGCGACTGTTACCCCTTCAAGTCTGTGATAGCCAATTGGATCCAAAACAAAGTCTTTTACCTTGTTGCTGGCTCCTGCGGTAATCGCAGTGTAGATGATGGGTGCATTGTTAGCCACTTCCTTCAGCTTGATAGCCAAATCCTTGTAGGCAGCCTCTCGAACTTTGGTATCTGCACTAGTGCGGCCAAGTTCGACAAGACGGTCAACTTCAGGATTGTTGATAAAGGATCTGTTTCCAGGAGCACCTTGCTGTGAACTATGTTCTAAGGAGTAGTAGCTGTAGTCAGCATCCTTGGTGGAGGTGACCCAACCAAAGTATCCCATGTCATGTTCTCCAGCGGTTGTGCGGCTGATGAAGGTACCGAACTCCATGACTTCAACCTTACAGGTGACACCGATTTCTCTGAGCATCTCCTGAACAGCCTGACACATCTCAACTCGGTCCTGATTGTTGTTTACCCATAGCGAGCAAGAGAAGCCATTGGGATAGCCAGCTTCAGCAAGAAGTGCCTTAGCTTTGGTTGGGTTATATTCCCACAATCCAGTGGAGTAGTATCCAAACACTGCAGGGGCTACAATCTCATCAGCTGGAGCACCTGTGCCACTGTTGACAGTATCGACAAGCAGCTGGCGGTCGATGGCCATGTTGATGGCCTGACGCACCTTCTGGTTATCAAAAGGAGCTTTTCTCATGTTGAAGGAGATGTAGAAGCAGGTCAGTGAAGGAGCTTCAAACAGGGTTAGTTCCTTGTTTGCCCTGACACGTTTGAGATCCGATACCATGATGTCATAGGATAGATCCAGTTCACCGGTTTCCAGTGCGATGGTGCGCTGAGAAGCTTCAGGAATAACCTTCATGACAAGATACTTGGTCTTGGGTACGCCCAAGAAGTACTTGTCAAAAGCTTCAAGCTTCACGTTGTCGCTCTGTGCCCAGGAGACAAACTTGTAAGGACCGCTTCCCACAGGCTTGGTTTTCAATGCATCGGGATTGGCAGTCACATAGTCTTTGGGGACGATCGCGGCAAAGGGGACTGCAAGGTTGCGCAGAGTCGGTCCATAAGGAGCCTTGGTGGTGACCACTACGGTGTAGTCATCCTCAATCTTTACTTCCTTGATGAAGTCGACAATGTACGAGACAGAAGCGCTTGCAATAGCGCGGTCAAGGGAGAACTTTACGTCATCAGCTTTGAGCTCTTCTCCGTTGTGAAAAGTAATGCCTTTACGGATGAAGAAACGGTAGGAAACTGGAGAGAGCTGTTCCCATCTTTCTGCAATCTGGGGGATGATTTCGCCTGTTACAGGGTCAGTATCCACCAAGGTGTCAAAGATGTGGTTTGTTACAGCTACAGCTGGGGTCTCTTTACCCACATGTGGGTCAAAGGAAGTGACGTCAGCACCCTGACCAAAGATAATAGTGTCTTTGAAGCCAGTCTCAGCTGCAGAAGAGCTTTCCTTAGCTCCTCCTGCAAACATGAGCGTGGTGCAGAGCAGTGCGAGAAGTACAATTAGAACTCTTTTCATTTCTTTCTCCTATTTCGATGTCCCTACGATCGGGAACAAACGATTACATAAGGGTGCAGGCAACAAAATGCCCTTTGCTCACTTCCTTGAGGGGGATGTCCCCAGCAAGGCAGGCATCGCTGACATACGGACAACGTTTTGCGAATCGACACCCTGGGATGGGGTCGATGGGGCTTGTCAGTTCCCCTTGCAAAAGAAGGCGATCGGTCTTGTAGTCAGGATCTGGGACAGGAATCGCTGAGAGAAGCGCCTGGGTATAGGGATGAAGCGGGTTTGCAAAGAGCTCATGTGAAGGAGCCTTTTCTACCATCTGTCCGAGATACATCACTAAGATATCATTTGAAAGGTGCTTGACCACTGAGAGGTCATGGGTGATGAATAGGTAGGTAAACCCAAATTCATCCTGGAGATCCTGCATCAGGTTGAGTATCTGCGCTTGAATGGATACATCCAGGGCTGATACCGGCTCGTCACATACTACAAATTTGGGGTCCAAGGCGAGTACGCGGGCTATGCCGATGCGCTGTCTCCTACCCCCGTCCAGTTCATGGGGATAGCTGTTTATGAGGCGGGGGGAGAGTCCTACCAGGTCCATAAGGGTGGAGACTCTCTGTAGGAGGGCCGCCTCTTGGCCCCGCTTGAATATCTTTTGAATAAGCAAGCTCTCCCCTATTGTCTCTGCAACGGTCATTCGGGGGTTAAGGGAAGCAAACGGGTCTTGGAATATGATCTGCATCTCCCGTCTCAAGTCTTTCATCTGTTTTTTATCAAGATTGGTTATCTCACTTCCTTCAAAGAATACCTTTCCTTCTGTTGGTTCATGCAGGCGAAGTATTGTCCTGCCTAATGTTGATTTTCCACATCCGGACTCACCGACAACTCCAAGGGTCTCCCCTTTGTTCAGGACGAAGGAGACATCATCCACAGCATGTAAGACCCCTTTGGGGGTATTGAAATATTTCTTCAGGTTTTCAACCCTGAGCAGTTCCTGTTTCTTGGTATCAGCCATGAAAAACCTCATCTTTACAAAGGATACAGCGAGCAAAATGTCCCTCACTCACCTGGTAGAGTTCAGGTATGGCGAGGGTACACTCTTTTGTGACGAATTTGCATCGAGGTGCAAATTTACATCCGGGGGGCAGATCTGTCGGGTCGGGCATCAAGCCTTTGATGGGGCTGAGCCTTTTCACATTCTTGGTCAGCGAGGGGATGGATCCAAGCAGGCCTTGGGTATAGGGGTGTTTGGTCTCTTTGAAAATGTCGTTCAGATTACCCAGTTCGATAATCTCCCCTGCATAGATGATGGCAACACGGTCACAGTTCTGGGCAACCACGCCAAGGTCATGGGTGATGAGCAACATCGCTGTGTTGAGCTTAGCCTTGAGGGCGCTGATCATATCAAGTACCTGGGCTTGGATGGTGACATCAAGGGCCGTGGTCGGCTCATCTGCAATGAGCAGGGCAGGGTTGCATGCCAAGGCGATGGCGATGATGACCCTCTGTTTCATACCACCTGAAAACTGGTGAGGGAACTCGTGTGCCCGGTCAGCTGATATGCCCACCATTTCAAGCATGGAACAAGCTTGGTCAAAGGATTCCTTTTTGTTAAGTGCCTTGTTATGGGCTTCTATGACCTCCCTGATCTGGTCTCCTACGGTCATTACAGGATTGAGGCTGGTCATGGGGTCTTGGAAGATCATGGAGATGGAGGATCCACGTACGCTACGCATCTGGCTCTCAGGGATTTGGAGGAGGTCGGAATCCTGGAAAAGGATGCTTCCTGCCTTGATGACTCCTGGAGGCGATGGGATGAGGCCTAAGATTCCTCTGGCCAGAGTGGTTTTTCCAGCACCGGTCTCACCGACCAGCCCGAGTGTCTCTCCTTCTTTCATGGACAGGGAGACCTCGTTAAGGGCTTTTACCGTGCCATCATCGGTTTCGTAGTGGATGGTAAGGCCTTGTATGTCGATTATGGTTGAATTGGTATCCATTCCGAGCTCCTAATTTTTTAGTCGTGGGTCAAGGGCATCGCGCAGGCCGTCACCCATGACGTTGAGGGCGAGGATGGTGATCATGATCCCCAAACCTGGGATGACGGTGATGTGCCACCCCTCTCTGATGTATGAGCGTGCTGAGGAGAGCATGGAGCCCCACTCGGGAGTCGGTGGCTGGATTCCCAGCCCTAGGAAGGAGAGTCCTGCTATGGAAAGTATCGCACCCGCTACCCCTAAGGTCGCCTGGACGATAAGAGGGGCCATGGAGTTGGGAAGGATGTACTTGAATATGATGCGTGAGTCGCTGGCACCCATGGCCTTCGCCGCTTCGATGAACTCCTGGTCCTTGAGTGTGAGCACAGAAGCCCGCACTGTTCGTGCAAAGGTAGGCACATAACTGATGGCTATTGCGATCAGCACATTGGTGAGGCTTGTTCCCAATGCCGCAACGATGGCTGTTGCCAACAGCATGGAGGGGATGGCCAAGAGCACATCCATGAAACGCATAATGACGTTGTCTGTAATCTTTCCGTAGTAGCCTGCAACGGATCCCAACAGGACCCCTAGCGTAGTTGAAAGGCCTATGGCCACAGTTCCCATGAATAGGGAGTATCTCACTGCCCATATCATACGTAAAAATATGTCTCTACCAAACTCATCCAGCCCAAAGATATGTTCACGGGAGGGCCCTTGGAGCCTGAGGCGGAGGTTCTGCTTGATGACATTGTCGTTATAGAAGGAGTTTTTAGTCACCAAATCGATGATTATGGTTGAAATGGCGATGGTCACCAGTGATACCAGCACGATCATACCAACTACAGCAAGCTTGTTTTTCTTGAATCGACGCCAGGTTTCAGCTCCTAGCGTACGTTGTTTTTTTGTTTCGGCTATAGCTTTCATGCGACCACTCCCTTTCTTTTGGTGTAGATCTTGGTGCCGTATTGGGATTTGATCCTTGGATCGAGAAATGCGTACAGAATGTCAACAAAAAGGTTTACAAAGGAGAACATGGTGGCCATGAAGATTACTGAGCCGAGTACCATTGGAATATCCTTGCTTGTGATGGACTCGACCATGAGTCTTCCCAACCCAGGCCAGGAGAAAATGGTCTCGGTGAGCATCGCACCTCCGAGCAGTTGTCCGAACTGCAATCCTACTGCAGTGACGATGGGGATAAGGGCGTTTTTCAGCATATGCTTGTTGGTGATTTGCTTTTCGGTTATCCCTTTTGCACGGGCTGTACTGATATAGTCTTGCCTGATCACTTCAAGCATGGAAGAGCGTGTCATCCTCACTACAGTTGCTGCGGCTCCCGTGCCTAAGGTGAGGGCAGGCAACACCAGGGACTTGAGCAAGGGGATGAAACCTTGTCCCATTCCTTGTGACGGCAGCCATCGCAGTTTTAGGGCAAACAGCAAAGAGAGAAGCAGCCCTAGCCAGAAGTTAGGCATGGATACTCCAATGAGGGAGAATACCATGGATGAGGTATCCATCAGGGTATATTGTTTTTTCGCAGAGAGTATGCCTATGGGAATACCTATAAGCAGCGCTACAAATATTCCAGCAACAGCAAGCATTGCCGTATTGGGGAATTTACCCCATACCTGTTGGGCAACGCTTATTTGGTTCTTGTACGAGGTGCCCAAATCCCCTTTCAAGAGGTTGCCCATATAGGTTACATACCTGACAAGCAAAGGGTCGTTAAGCCCCAGTTCAATGCGCTTCAAGGCAAGAGCTTCAGCACTTGCCTGGTCCCCAAGTATGATGGCCGCAGGGTCACCAGGGGTAAGGGACATGATGAAAAAGACGATAAACGTCACTCCTAGAAGCACAGGTATCATCATTGCCAGTCGTCGTAGTATATATTTTCCCATAAAAACTCCCTAAATATCAGTAAAGGCTAGAGCCACAAAGACCGGCTCAGTAGTATCAAGTATAGTTTGCAAATCTGCCGCCGAGCATGGCAATGGTTAGAATCATATGGAAGATGTCATCATAGCTATCAGATTGGTAGGAAACAGTCCTGCCATCGATACGCTTGATACCCGGTACTATAGCCACTGCATCGGCAACTACCGTTGAGGTCAGGTCCACTTCAAGTTCAATGGGGGTTTTGATATGCTTCACTTCCAGTTTACCGAGAGAATCAATGAACTTGCCTACTTGCAGTTCAAAGGATTTCTTGAGAAGCTCTGGGGCATACATTTTCCCTGCAGACCGCCCAAGACCTTCCTTTGTGCGGACATAGGGTACGGTGAAGTATTCTTTCAGTTGTTTTTCCAGGATATCATCGCCAGAAACAAAGCCGACAGGAACTCCGAAAAGCCCTGCATAATATGCATTTATCTCCACCTCTCCTACAGATTTGCCATTAAGACGGACCGAATAGATGCAGGAAGCGGAGTAGGAGTGGTCCATCATGCCCCACTTGGTCCCTATCATGGCGTGGTATCCGAGAAGGAAGAGTGCATCAAAGGAGGAGTCCAGACCCTCCAACATGTAGGAGTGACGAGGGTAGCCCTTGATATGGGTTATGCGGGGATCGCCGAAGGAGCCATAGGCCAGGTTTTCCCCTCTTGAGTGGGAGTCACAGATGCAAATCTCCTCAATTCTGAGTTCGTCATTGTCCTCTGTCAAACGGATGAGCTCATCGATGACCCAGGTCAGCTCTTGTTTGAGGGCTGCATTGCAAGCGCCTTTCTGGCTTGGTTCGGTCATCTCATTCCAGGAGGAGATTCCCCCTATGCCTTCCATGTCTGTAGATATGAATATTTTCATCTTGTAGTATCCTTTTGTGCTTGAATGAATTGGTATCCCTGCCTCTCATCTTCCCTGACGGATTTCATGGTAGGCAGGAGAGCTGCATTTCCATTGAGCAACAACATATTGATTAGTACCTGTATAATGGCAACCATACCCACATATGAGTTGGTTAAGAGCAAGGAGTTGTTTTCACAGAAGACCACTTCATCAGCTAAGGAGTATAGGGGACAAGCGGGGGAGTCTGTGAAGAGAAAGACTTCAGAGCCTAGATTTTTTGCATAGGTCCCTGCATGGATGGCTTCCGGTGAGTAGGGAGGAAGGGTCATGATAAAGAGGGCATCACCCTTTTCGATAGAGTAGAGGCGGGAATTGTAGTCGGAGATGGAGCCGGTGATGCTGATGACCTGCTTGCACTGCATGCTCACGAGGGCATACTCGAAGATCTGCATGATATTGCGGCTAACGCCAAATCCACTGACAAAGATTCTCCTTGATGCAAAGACGCTTTCTACCATCTTGTTAAGGGTGTGGATGTCGATCTCTTTTAATGTCTTGCTGAGATTGTGAACTTCATTTTCAGCTAGCTTCTGTAGCTGCTTCTTTGCAGGAAGCACGTCGAGTTCGTTCAACGCTATCTGAGAATCCTTGCTAAGTTTAGTTTTCACTTCCCTTTGAATTGTTTCCCGAAACTCCTTGTAGCCAGTAAAATTCAAGAATTGTGTGAAACGAACTAAGGAAGCATTACTCACTCCAATGGTCTTGCTCAGGTCGTGTACTGAAGCAAAGCCTATCTCATCGTAATGATCCAGCATATATAGCGCTATAGAATGGAAAGAGGGAGACATGGCTGGTAAAGTTTCTTCTATGATATTTCGTACCATTCTCCCCTCCTTTTGCGGGTAACAATTTGTATATTTGGCTACATAAATGTAATAATTGTTACTGTTCAGACAGAATAGCAAACTTTTGCGATGAATGCACTAGGAAAATGAATTTTTTTTGTATATTTATGTAATATTATCGAGAATATGCAGTAAAAAGATCCTTAGTGCAAGATAGCAACAAATCCCCTTATTTGGACAGGGGCTTGCGATTCATCCAATCCGCTTTGAAATAGTAGATGATAAATACTGTTGCGCTGAGCATCCATGTGATGGGATGTGCCCAATAGACTACTCGGATATCCATCAGGAAAAAGAGCCCTATCTTGATGTAGAGGACCCTGAAGATACACCAGAAAGCGAGCATGACCGACATGGGTACCATAGCTTTGCCAGCGCCTCTGAAGAGGCCACTCATGACGTGAGAAAGAGCTAAAGCGAATAGGAATAGGGAAGAGATTTGTGATTTTTGGACTCCATAGATAATGATGGAGGGATCGCGGTTGAACAGGGCCACCAAGATATCCGCATAGAAAAAGAGTAGGATCCCAATCGATTCAGAGAGAATTATAGCGAAGATGACACCAAAGCGGACCCCTTTCTTTACCCTGTCGTACTCTCTTGCCCCAATGTTCTGGCCGGTGAAGGTGGTCATGGCTAGGGCAAAGCTGGTGATGGGTATCATTGCGAAGCCCTGGACCCTCATGAATGCTCCGGTTCCTGCCATGGCAGCTGCTCCGAAGAGGTTTACACTTGATTGGATCACTACGTTGGCAAAGGAGGTCACTGAGTTCTGAATGCCTGAGGGTATGCCAAATCTGAGGATTTTAGGCAGCATTCCCTTTTTGAACCCTATCTGCCGTAGTTCAACCTTAAAGATATCATCGGTCTTCAGAAGTAGGCGGAAAGATAGGAAAACACTGACTGATTGGCTGATGATGGTTGCATATGCTGTCCCTTCGATACCCATCTTGAATACAGCGACAAACAGCACATCCAGCACTATGTTTAGAATGGCCGCTATTATCAGGAAGTAGAGTGGGTGACGGCTGTCACCAACAGCTTGTAGGATACCGGCGGCTGTGTTGTAGAGTACTAGGGCAGTGATGCCCAAGAAAAAGACTTGGACATAGGTTTTGGCATCATCAAAGACGCTGGGGGGAGTGCCCATCCAGCCCAGAATGACCGGTGCGAAAAAATATCCGAAGATAGTGAGGAATACACTGCTGCAGAGGCTGAATGCAATGGTCGTATGGATGGCTTTCTTCAATGATTTGAGGTCCCCTGCACCGTAATAGGTCGATATGACCACACCGGCTCCGACAAATATGCCTTGGACCAAGCCGACTAGTAGGAATATGAGAGACCCGCAGGAGGTAATTGCAGCCAGGGCTTCCTTTCCGAGAAAATTCCCCACGACAACAGAGTCTGCTGTGTTGTAGAGTTGTTGGAAGAGACTTCCTAGGGATATTGGGATGGCAAAGCGGATGATGTGACCCTGTATGGATCCGCTTGTCATTAGTTTTGCCTGTCTGCTCATAATACAGGTTA
>CAYSIH010000039.1:0-11702 GCA_964431005.1 uncultured Sphaerochaeta sp.
TTCAGGCCGTACTCGCTGAGCAGGTCTATTACCATGGGATTGATACCGGTCTCAGGGAGCCACATCCCTTCAGCTTCCCTACCGAACCGTAGGGAGAAGTCCTTCAGGCCCCAGACTATCTGGGCCCTTGCCTCCTCTTCAGTGCAGAGGGGGAGCATGGTATGGTTGAAGCTCTGTGCCATGGCATTGCCATGACCGAGACGTTCCACGCTTTTCTTATCCGCTTCTATGATCAGGGCATAGGTATCAGGATGCGTGCGTTCGAGCCAACTGAGTAGGGTAGGGCCGAAGTTGAAACTGATGTACTCATAGTTGTTGGTCATTGAGAGGATTCGTCTTACTCCCGAAAGATATCGGGAGTGGACATTTGCATTATAACAATCGGAATAAATTCTCTCGTTCCAGTCAGGATATGGCGATGCCGAAAGCTGTTTTCCTATAATTCCTGTGCGTGGATTCTCTCGAGGAGGCTGGTAAAAGTGTCCATGGAGAATCAAGTCAGTTGGGTTTTCTATCTTTTTCATAATTCAACAACGAGTATATCATAGGAATGTACGCCAATGATAGGTCAAACAGGGATGTTTGTCTTGCCATCCTATCACTTATGTCCGAATATGGGAGAAAGGAGACTTAAGAGATGAGTATACATATTGTAGCCAAGGAAGGCAGTGTTGCTGAAAGCGTACTGCTTCCAGGTGATCCGCTTCGGGCCAAGCACATAGCTGAGACCTACCTAAGTGATGTCTTCTGCTATAATGAGATTCGTGGTATGTACGGTTATACCGGCTATTGGAAGGGTAACCGTGTTTCGGTGCAAGGCACCGGCATGGGCATGCCATCCTTCTCCATCTATGCCCATGAACTGATAGACACCTTTGGGGTAAAGAGACTTATACGGGTAGGGACTTGCGGAACCCTTGATGAGAAACTCAAGCTTAGGGACATCCTCATCGCCCAGGGTGCGGATACGGACAGTGGTATGAACCCTTCCCGTTTTGGCCTCTACCAACACGCACCGACTGCATCCTTTGCCCTGTTGCACAAGGCATATACCCATGCCTTGAGTGCCAAAGTGGGTTTTAAGGTTGGCAACGTGTTTACCAGTGACCAGTTTTATGACATGCAAGGTGAGGCCAAGGTCGCCCTTGCCCGGTCTTTGGGAACCCTTGCTGTGGATATGGAGACGTGCGAACTTTATACCCTTGCCCGCCTCAAGGGTGTGGAAGCCCTGACACTATTGAGTGTGAGCGATTCCATCCTGAGTGGGGAGCAGGTTCCGTCAAAAGAGCGACAGAACACCTTCAATGCAATGATAGACCTGGCTTTGGAGACCCTATTCGACTAGGGCTCCAATGTGCATGCTGTTGACTAACGGAACTGTTTCTTTTACGATTAGGCCAATTACTCATCGTATAGAAAACAATCCGGGAGCAAGCATGATTCTGATCAATATTGATTCCTTGTCCACTACTGAACTGCAGCATATCGCACAACAAGAAGGGTTTGAGAACTGGCAAACTTTAGCGAGAGATGAGCTCATTGACGAACTTGAGGAAGCCTATGGCGAACAGGATGATGACATAAGTTCCTTAGGGTCCAAGCATAAGGCTAGCCGCAAAAGATTTTGTAACTCTCTGACAGATTTCAGAGGCAACATGCAGAATGTCAATGGACTTCCGGGAGTGGAAGACCTTCCTGATGTCTATGCCGAGACAGCAATCCATCTTCTTTTGAGAGACCCCATCTGGGCATATGCCTACTGGTCGCTCTCCCCAGGGACCAAAATTCAGGTATTCGGGGAAGACCAGGAGAAGGGAGGTTCCCTTTTCCTGCGTGTCACCTCCGTCTCATCCCTTACCAAAGAAGAGAAGACCTTTGATATTGGGGTGGGAGTTGATGACTCCCAGTGGAACGTCAACCTTCCTGAAATGGGGCACTCCTACCGAGTTGCCCTCTGCTATAAGAACAAGAAAGGACTTGAGATGTCCCTTGCCGAAAGCAAGAGTGTCTCCACATACCCCTCATACTGGGCCGACCATTACGATGAGATGGCCATGGATCCCAACCTGTTCAATGTCCATTTTTCCTCCCTCGTCACCAGGGAAGGGGAGATAGTCGACAATGCCGTGCTGCAAGAAATAGCACAGACCCTAAGCGGAGGTGTGCTTTAATGTCAAAAAAATCTGTAGCGTTCATTCTCAATCTCCATCTACCGTATGTACGTCATTTGGAATACCCACGATTTTTAGAGGAAGACTGGCTGTTTGAATCCATTTCAGAGAGCTATCTGCCCATGCTACGCATGTTTTACAAACTCCGTGAAGAGAAAGTCCCCTACAAACTCACCATAAGCATATCTCCCACCATCATGTGCATGCTCACCGACGAAGCCCTGCAGAACAGGTTCAACTCCTATCTTGAACTCCATCGTGAACTTGGCGAGAAAGAGGTTATCCGCTGCAGTGCACAACAACCTGAATTCTTGGAGATGGCCCAGTTTTACCTGGATCAGCTAAAGCAGAACCTTACCGATTTCAATGACCTTTATAGGGGCAACATCCTTGAAGGCTTCAAAAACCTTGAGACAAGCGGGCATCTCGAACTCATAACAACTGCCGCGACCCATGCTTACTTGCCCCTGTATCAGGAGTATCCGACTGCTATCAACGCCCAGATTGAACTGGCCGTCCAGTCTTTCCTTACCACCTTCGGGCATCTGCCCAAAGGATTTTGGCTTCCAGAGTGTGGGTACTACCCCGGCCTGGAGGAGACCCTCAAGTACCATGGCATCTCTTGGTTCCAAGTGGCGAGCCAGAGCATGCTGCTCTCCCCTGATAAGGTGCTTTATGGCGACTACCGCCCCGTGAATTGTCCCAACGGGGTAGCAGCATTCCCCAGGGATTATCAGGCGACAAGTCTTGTATGGTCAAATACCAGTGGCTACCCCTGTGACCGCAACTATCGCGAGTTCTATCGGGACATCGGCTATGACCTTCCGATGGATTACATCGGAGAGTATATCCATGAACCAGAAGTGCGGGTATTCACCGGCTTCAAGTATTGGGCCATTACGGGCAATACCGACCAGAAACATCCCTACGACCGTTCAACTGCTCAGAAGAAGATTGTCGAGCATGCACATAACTTCCTCTATAACCTCAAGAAGAAAGGAGATGCCCTTTCCCCCTCCATGAGTGAGGACCCTCTCTATACCCTGGGCTTTGATGCAGAACTTTTCGGGCACTGGTGGTTTGAGGGTGTTGATTGGCTTGAGCAGGTGCTGATCCTCAGCACCAAAGAGGAAGCTGAGGTGAAGTTGGTCACCCCCTCAACCTTCCTGGCTACGGAAGGGGAGAAGCTGCAGGTTGCCAGGCCCGCTTTCTCTTCCTGGGGCCAAGGTGGCTACAGCTCTGTCTGGCTTGATGGCTCGAATGCCTGGACCTACCGCCACATCCACAAGGCCATCGACAGGATGGAAGAGCTTGCAGTGCGCTTCAGCGACCAGATAAGTTTGAAACAGAGGTTCCTCAACCAAGCAGCGCGTGAGGTGTTGCTCTCCATGGCCAGTGACTGGCCTTTCATTCTCTATAACAAGACCAGCAGTGAGTATGCGCAAAAGCGTCTTACCGACCACCTGAGAAATTTCAATGTGGTATACGGGAACATGTGCAAGAATGCCGTGAATACCGAATGGTTGGTAAAGGCTGAAAAGCGTGACATCCTCTTTCCAGATATCGATTACAACATCTTCAATCCAGAACGATAAACAGTTCAGTTTGTTGATCAAGGCTCCCCTTCTTTTCAGGAGGGGAGTTTCCTTTATTTGCAAACCCAGGAGAAATTACCCCTAAAGGTCTACACCTGTTAACCACTTTGCTCCCCTATGTATCCACTACAGCACAAATTAGCACTAAACTCCTGTTGTATTGTGGTGGTAAGAAGTGTACATTTATGGAAGAGAGTGGGAAGGAATCCCAAAATCATGCTAATTTTATCAAGGAGTATGGGAGATGTTGACTGGTGAGTTTTATAACACCATAGATGACAAGGGCAGGATCCTTATCCCCTCACGCTTGCGCAGCGCCTTGGAAGGCGACGCCTTGTACGTGACCAGAGGATTGGAAAACTGCCTGTGGCTCATGCTCCCCTCACAATTTGAAGAGTTGAAACACATGATTGTCGATGGCCCGGGTGCCATGTTCGACCGTAAGATGCGCAACCTGCAACGTGGCATGATAGCCCCTGCCCAGTTGTGCGAAATAGATAAGGTGGGGCGTATCAACATCCCTCCCAAGTTGCGCGAAAGTGTGCACCTCCTGGTTCGTGAGGAGAGTGTGCTGCTGGGGACAGGCAACTATTTGGAACTGTGGAACAAGGATGAGTACGAACAATATATGGAGATGAGCAATGCAGATTTCTTAGATGCAGCTCAAGCTCTCAGCGATATGATCAGGGAGAAAGATTGATGGAGTATGTGCACTATCCGGTGATGAGACAGGAGATCCTTGAGTATCTCAAACCCCCTTTGGATAGGGAGTCCCATATGGTTGACTCTACCTGCGGTGAGGGTGGGCATACCCATCTTTTCCTTTCCACCTATCCGGCCTTGCACATTACAGGCCTTGATCGGGATACCACTATCCAAGCAAAGGCCATAGAGCGCATGCAACCTTTCGGAGACCGCTTTACACCCAGGAACATCTGGTTTGATGAGTTCTTTGAGCAGTATGATGGTCCGCCTCTTGATCTGGTGCTTTTTGACCTAGGCATTTCCTCGTTCCATTATGAGGAGTCCGAGCGGGGTTTCTCCTTCAAGCGAGGAGAGTTGCTGGATATGCGTCTGGATGAGGACGCCCCTATCAGTGCCTTGGACGTGGTAAATGGCTATCAGGAAGAGCGACTGGCCAATGTGATCTACCAGTTTGGGGAAGAGCGCTATTCGCGAAGGATAGCACGGGCAATTGTTGAGAAGAGAAAAACGGGGAAGATTACGCAAAGCGATGAGCTTGCCTCCATCATATATAAGGCGGTCCCCTCAGGGTACCGCTATGGGCGCATCCATCCTGCAACCCGTTCGTTCCAGGCTATCCGGATTGAGGTCAATAGGGAACTGGACAGGATTGAACCTGCCATCAAAGGAGCCATCGATGCGCTTCGTAGTGGAGGCAGGCTAGCGGTGATCAGTTTCCATTCGTTGGAAGACCGCAGGGTGAAATGGTTCTTCAAAGGTCTGGGTGAGGGCGATGAGCCAACCATTAGGATCCTGACCAAGAAGCCTCTGATACCCACAGATGTTGAGAGTACGGAGAATCCTCCCAGCCGCAGTGCGAAATTGAGGATTATCGAAAAGATCTAGTAATTGGAGGAGTGAAATGAAACAAGATTGGTACACCTCTGATCGTGAACAGGTACCCAAGCCTCAAAGCTATGCCATGGTGCGGATACGACATGCCACTACGATGCTCATGCTGCTTGCCGTCATGGCCAGCATGCTTGTGCCTGTGTGGCAGAGCGCCGTGAACAGGGCTTTGGAAGTGGATTATAGGGCTGTCACCTCATCACTAAGGAATCTGGAGGAGCAGCAGAGACTGCTTCGTTCCCAGATAGCACAGAAGAAAATGCCTGAAGCTCTTGCAGAAGGGGTTTGGAGAGAGGACATCCTGCTCGAGCAGATTGATGCCGATATGCTTGTGATGGTCGGTAGGAGGCTCTGATGGCAAGAGGGGTGGGATTTTCCAAGCAACGCTATCCACTAGCAAAGGTTGCCGCCATGTGCGGTGGCCTTGTTGTGCGCCCTCAGGATAGGATTGTTGAGGATGTCCAGATAGACTCCAGAAATTGCACGCCCAACTCTCTCTTCTTCGCCCTCGACGGCAGTCGTGATCGTGGTATTTCATTCGTTGGGGATGCCGCAAGGAGGGGATGCTCCGCTGTCGTGGTCCCCGCCACAGAAAAAGATCGTGCCCTTGCCCTGACGCGCCCCTACAGGTGCGCAGTTCTTCTTGTAGCCGACCCCTTGGCAGCCTTGCAGAGCCTTGCTCGCGAGTACCGTAAGATGTTGGGCCAGGTCACCAGCGTCGGCATCACCGGCAGTTGTGGAAAAAGCACCACCAAAGAGGCCCTTGCATCCATTGCCGCTACCCTTGGCAAGACCGTCAAGACTCCTGGAAACCTTAACAGTGAGATAGGTCTGCCGCTGAGCATCCTGCTTCTTGAGCCTGAAACACAGTACGGCATCTTCGAATTGGGCATAGACCATGTCGGGGAGATGGAGAGGATGGTGGATATGCTCAAGCCCGATATAGGGCTTTTGACCAACATAGGCATCTCCCACCTGGAAAAGTTTAAAAACCGCTCAACAATTTTGCAAGAGAAAGGCAAGCTCTTTCATCCGGGTATGCAGTTGGGCTTTGTTTCTGACGATTGTCCCTATACCACTATCCTTGAAAAGCGTTCGCACCTTAGGCTGAAACCTTACGGTCTGTCTGACATGCATGCCATAGACAGGGGGATAGACGGATGGGACCTTAGCTTTGAAGGGGAGCGTTTCCACGTCTCCTGTGTCGGCAAGCACCTGCTAAGCGATGTGATGGGAGCCATACAGGTAGGTCTCGCCCTTGGGGCCGACAAGAAGGATATTGCAGAGGGCCTTGAAGGGTTCACCCCGTTGCATGGGCGCTCGTTCGTACACAGAAGTGGGGTCACCATCATCGACGACTCCTATAATGCAAGCCCCTCTTCCACATCTTCTATCCTTCACTACTTGAAAACCTTGGAGTGGAAGGGGGAGAAGAAGGTTGTCCTCGGTCCGATGAAGGAGTTGGGTAGGGAGAGCCGAAAAGCCCATACCCTGGTTGCCAGACAGCTCTATGCATCCCCTATGGGTGCAGCATATCTGTATGGTGAGGAGATGAAGGGCGCCTATGACCTGCTCAGGCAGAGTGGCTACTCCAATCCCCTTTTCTATACTGAGGATTTCTCTGAACTGGAGAATAATCTGGTAAAAAAGAGTCGCCAAGGTGATCTTTTTCTTCTCAAGGCTTCCAGAAGCGTGGCTATGGAGCGGCTGATACCCGCCCTAAGCCAGATGGGCTAGGAGGATCAGATGCTCTATGTGGAGTTGGCTTCAGCCTTTATCCTGACATCTCTGATCTCGGCACTTCTCATCAGGTTTGCCCCGATGTTCCAGGTCTCCATAAAGCCGGAACTTGAAAGCGTGCAGAGCATGAAGAGGGGCACCCCCTCAGTCGGAGGCTTGGCCTTTGTCCTAGGTACCACCGCTATCACGCTTTTTTTCCCCAGCCGTTTTGACAGGGGGGTGATTCTCCCTCTGCTTGGCTTGGTGCTGTATGCCGCTGTAGGTATCGTCGATGACCTTGCCAAGGCAAGAAAGGATGATAGTGACGGCATCTCTTCGCTGACCAAGCTTCTCCTTCAAGGCGTGGTAGCTGTAGTCCTTCTCGTCCTTCTCAGAAGGGACAATGCACTCAATACCTCCATCAAGCTGCCCTTTCTCCAGGGAAGCGTCCTTTCATTGGGAGGGTTTTACTACCTCTTTGCCCTTTTGTATATCCTCTACTTCGTCAATGCGGTGAACATCACCGATGGCCTTGACGCCCTTGCGGCAGGATCATCACTGCCTTTGCTGATCCTGTTGGCTCTTTTTTCCTTTAGGGCGAAGAGCCTGTTCTCTCCTGCCCTGATAGGATCCATCCTGGCTTTTCTCCTGTTCAACAGGAAGCCTGCCAGATATTTTATGGGAGACTGTGGCAGCCACGCACTCGGTGGCTATATAGCGGTCTCTGCCCTGATGCTCCAAGCCGAGGTTGTTCTGCTGGTTGCCAGCGGCCTCTTTTTGATGGAGTTTGCCACCAGCCTGATTCAGATCATAGCTATCAGGAGTACAGGCAGGAAAGTCTTTTCCATAGCCCCGCTACACCATGCCCTTGAACTCAAGGGAGTCGCTGAACAGACGATAGTAGGAAGGTTTACCCTGATCTCCTGGGTTTTTGCCCTGTTGGGCTTCCTGCTGTTTCTGGGAATGGGGTGGTAGCCTATGAAGGATAGACAACACTCCTATGATGATTGGGCAGATACATTAGGTGACAGGCAGTCTTCTTTCAATGAGACAGGGGGCAACGCCAGTGCCTTTACCTTTTTGTGTGTGGTTGTCATCCTTACAGCCCTTGGGCTGATCATGCTCTACAGCGCCTCCTACCATGAGGCGCTGAGCCATAACCTTCCCCATTATTATTTTTTCCAGCGTCAGATGATGTTCGTCCTCTTTGCACTGCTCTGTTCTGTGGTGATCCGCTATATGCCCCTGTCGTGGTTTCGTTATTCGGCAATACCAATCGTCCTCGTCTGCCTAGTCCTCATGGGCCTCACCCTTTTCACCTCCTTCGGCCAAGAGCGGCTGGGAAGCCGCAGATGGTTGCAGATAGGACCTCTTCCATCACTACAGCCCTCTGAACTGGTAAAGGTGGGGACGATCCTCCTGTTCGCCCTCATGTTCAGCAGACAAGGGGAGGGTACCCTCACTCTCAAACATTTTGTCATTCCTGTTGTGGTATGCATTGCCTTCTCCGCCCTGATCTTGCTGCAGAAAGATTACTCCACCACCATTCTCTATCTTGGCCTCTGTATCGCCTTGCTGCTGGTGGGAGGGATGAAGATAAGCACCTTGTTGCTGGGTTTCTCCTTCATAATCATACCCTCTGTGATGCTGATGTTCTCGCAGAGCTACCGCGTGAAGCGTGTCTTCTCCTTTTTCTTCTCACAGATTGACAAAGGAGGTATCAACTACCAGGTGACCAACTCGCTCAAGGCGATAGGAGAGGGAGGGCTCTTCGGCGTAGGCCTGGGAAACGGGGCCTACAAGCTGGGCCTCATCCCCGAAGTCCAAAGTGACTTCATCTTCGCCTCCATCTGTGAAGAGGTCGGTTTTGTGGGAGCGGCCCTGATCATAATCCTTTTTGCCATGTTCGCCATCCTTGGCTATAATGCCTATGTCAGGATGCAGAGTCGGGACCGTTTTCTCAGTGTCACTGCCTTTGGCATCACCACCATGATCCTAATGCAGGCGATCATCAATATAGCGGTGGTCACCGGCCTGTTGCCTCCTACGGGCATACCTCTGCCGTTCTTCAGCCAAGGGGGAACCAACCTCTTTGTGGTGATCTGCCTCTCAGCCCTGCTGTATAGGATTCTGCTCATCTCAAGTGGGCGCATCCCCCTAGAGAAGAGCCATCTCTCCCAAGAGGTGCGGGAGGAGATCCTCTTCGACTCCCTCCAGGATGATGTATGAAAAGGGTCTCCCTCAGGTTCAAGGTGATAACGCTTCTTTTGGTGGTGCTCCTGCCCCTTGCTTATTTCGCCCTTTCGCATGTACCCTCCCTATACATAGATTCGGTAGTGCTCACCATTACAAACAAAGGTATGGCAACACCCTATGGACTGAAGAGTGAGCTTTCTTCCTATAGGGGGCGCTCGCTTGTATCGCTCTCGTTGAGACAGGTCAGAAGGGAGCTGGAAGAGCTGGCCCTAATCGACTCTATCAAGGTGAAAAAGGCCTTTCCCGCAACGTTGCTGGTTGAGGCGAGCTTAGCCACTACACCGGCTCTTGTCCTTGCCAAGAACAGTAAGGATGAGACAGTAGCCGTCTATGTTCTGCGTGAAGCTTCCTTACTCCCTCTTGTGCGTGAGGACTGGTCTCTGTTTGAAGAGCATGCGCTGAAGGTGGAAATTCCAGTCGGCTATGCGGATATGATGGGAAAGTATGGGGTTGATGGACTATTTGAGCAGGTAATGGAGCTAGCAGCCTCACTTGAGGGAAATAGTACCTTGATAACTCGCATAAAATACGATAATAATAGTAGTAACAGCTTTGGAAAGATGGTATTGGAACTCTCCGCTTTACATGCCCAGATTTGGTTGAGGGAACCTGTCTCAGCAGCACAGGTGGCCCAGGCCATACTCCTGGTCCAGGAGGACCAGAGAGAGTCGCTTTCTTTCCTTAGGGATCAGATTATTCGCTATGACCTCTATAAAGGGGCCATGGTACGTAGAAAGTAAGACCGTCCATAAGGGGGTTGTGTCAATGGCAGGTGATAAAATGTTGATGGGGCTGGATATAGGTTCAAGCCGGACCAGGTGTGTAATTGGTTCGGTGAGCCGTGAAGGCTCTCTTATGGTCGACAGCATCTGCGAGCGCCCCAGTGAAGGGGTGCGTTCAGGCACGATCGTAAATATCGAACAGACACTGAAGACCATCCAGTCGGTGGTCAACGAGGCTGAGCTGCAGGCAGGGGCCGAGATCGCGGAGGTGATCATCGGCATCGGTGGGGAGCATATCATAGGGATTGCAAGTACCGGTGTGGTGGGAATAAACAGCAAGGACCAGGAGATCAAGCGCGAGGACATCTTCCGCTCCTTGGAGGTTGCACGCGCCTTTGAACTGCCCCAGGACAGGGAGATCCTCCACACCCTGGTCCAGGACTTCCAGATCGACTCGCAGATGGGCATCAAGGATCCCATCGACATGCTCGGACACCGCCTGGAGAGCAGGGTGCTCATAGTAACCGCCTCCTCGGTGATCTGTCAGAACGAGCGCAAGTGCATTCAGCGTTCGGGCCTGGGCGTCCAGCGCCTGGTCCTGCAGAGCCTTGCAGACTCCGAGGTGGTGCTCAGCTCCGAAGAGAAGGAGATGGGCACGATCCTCATCAACATAGGCAGCGGTGTCACCGACATCATCGCCTACTCCAAGGGCTCGCCGGTCTATACCGGTGGGGTCAACCTCGGCGGAGAAGCTGTCACAGCTGACATCGCCTACATCCTGAACAAGACGCGCGCGGTTGCCGAACAGATCAAGTGCGAGTCCGGGCACTCCTACGTCCCCTCGGTATCAAGCGAGGATATGGTGATCATCCCCCAGGTAGGGGGCCTTCCTGCCATCAGGATGCCCAAGAAGGAGCTGAGCAAGGTCATTGAGCCGCGCATGGCAGAGATATTCTCCCGCTTGCAAAATGATCTTGAAAAGGCACAAGTCCAGGGCGGCTTCGGAGGCGGGGTCGTGCTTGTAGGGGGAGGTGCCCTGCTCAGCGGGGTGACCGAGCTTGCAAGCGAGATTTTCCGCCTGCCTGCACGCCTAGGATTTCCTGAGGCCATAGGGGGCCTTGACCGCTCCTACATCAGCCCGATATACACCACGGTGCTGGGGCTTCTCAAAAGCGAGGCGAAGAAGGTCAAGGAAGTCTCTCCCAAGAGCAAGGCGCACAAAAGTCGTCCCCGGCGCAAAGAAGGCGGGGCCGCTTCGAAGATCAAGAGTTTCTTCAGAACATTGTTTTAGACATAAGAGCCTTTGGGCAAAGGAATAGATATGGATTTCGGAATGTTTGAAGTGGAAGACATGGTACATGATGAGCAGGCTTCGGCTACGGTAATCAAAGTTATCGGCGTCGGAGGTGCCGGGGGAAATGCGGTCAACCGCATGATCGCCAGCGGCCTGAAGAAAGTGCACTTTGTTGCGATGAATACCGACATGCAGGCTTTGCAACGCTCCAACGCACAGACAAGGATCCCCATAGGCAAGGAGCTTACCGGAGGCCTAGGTGCAGGTGGCATCCCTGAGGTGGGTGAGAAGGCAGCCCAGGAGAGCAAGGAGGATATCCGTCGTGAGATGGAGGATGCCGACATGGTCTTCA
>CAYSIH010000040.1:0-11588 GCA_964431005.1 uncultured Sphaerochaeta sp.
CTATTACTCACCCCCGCAGGGGCGGATATTCTGCGCCATCACAAACGGGCACAGTTGCTTGCAAGTATTTCAGAAATCTGTAGAAGTGGCAACCCTATAACCGTTGCAATATCTCCTTGGACGCTCTCTACCAGCTCTTTTCCCCGCTCTTGGATTCTGTAGGAACCGGCTGCACCTCTCCACTCTCCAAGATCGAGATACTCTTCGATCATCTGTTCATCCAAAGCTTTGAAGATGACAGTTGCCTCATCAAAGCCATCATAGAGGGTGTCGTTGAACCATAAGGCCCACCCTGAGTGCACCTTCTGGCTCCTGTTGCTGAGCATTTGCAACTGGGCTTTGGCTTCCTTTCGGTCATGAGGCTTGCCGAGCAGCATGTTGTCACACGAGACGAGGGTGTCGCATGTGATTACTGCCCCTTCATAGGTGTGGTGCATCGCCCTATACCCCTCCATCTTTCGTTTAGCAAGAAGGTGAACAGCTTTGGCAGGGTCCTTTTCCTGATGGCTCTCATCAAGATGGGTTGCCTCAATGCTAACCTCAAGGCCCAACTCCTCCAACAGCCTTTTGCGCGCGACCGACTCGGAGGCAAGCACAACGCTCACAAAAAAGTCATTCAGCTTGGCCAAGGGTACTCTCCAGGCTTTCCGCCTCTTCATTGAGCAGGAGCCAAGACTCCTCACTCGCCTCAAGTTTTCCTTCAAGGGCAGTCTTCTCCTCTACCAAAGCCTTGATCTTAGTCGCATCGGTGTAGTTCTCCTCCAGTGCCATGCTGTTATCCAGCTCTGTCAGCTTCTGTTCGTACTTGGTATGCTTTGCAAGCAGGGACTCGCTCTGGCGCCTGATGGTTGCAAGGCGGTTCTTCTGGCGGTTTGCTTCCTTGTAGGAGAGAACAGACGGGGCGACTTCATCCTCTTTCTGTTCTTTTGCCTGGATCAACTCCTCATAGCGCTCCTTCTGTTCCAGTTTGTAGGAGAAGTAGGAGTAGTCCCCATCGAAGAACTCAGGTGGATCTGTGTTGGTGAGATAAAGGATTCTTGTAGCGATATGTTCGATAAAGTGCGCATCATGGCTGACAAAGACCATCGTCCCGTCATAGTGCTTGAGTGCTTTGAGCAGCATCTGCTTGGCATTGATGTCCAGGTGGTTGGTCGGTTCATCCAAGATAAGCAGATTAACCGGGTGCAATAAGATTTTTAGCAGGGCGAGGCGGCTTCTTTCCCCTCCGCTGAGAACCGAGACGCTTTTGAAGACATCATCACCGCTGAAAAGAAACGATCCTAGATAGTTGCGCAGTTTCGGCAAGTCGGCAGTGGCAGCAACGCTGCTGACCTCCTCAAGCACACTCAGGTTGGGATTGAGTGTCTTTTCGGTATCCTGGGCAAAGTAGCCTATGCTGACGCCGCTGCCTTGGCGTATCAAACCCTCATAGGAGGTGTCATCACCACAAAGCATCCTCAACAGTGTGCTTTTTCCCGATCCGTTCTTTCCTGTCACCGCAAGCCTGTCACCGCGGTTCACCTGAAAGGAAAAGTCATCGAATACGACCTGCTCTTCATACTGCTTTTTCAAGTCCTCTACGATAAGCACGTCGTTTCCACTGTGTGGGGCGGGGGGGAAGGTGAAGGAGAGTTGCTTCAGGTGGGAGGGAACCTCCACTATATCCATCTTCTCTATCTGCTTGATCCTGCTCTGCACCTGTTTGCTTTTGGTAGCTTTATAGCGGAATTTTTCAATGAACTGTCCGGTTTTCTCCAATTTTTCCTGCTGGTGCTTATAGGCAGCCTCCAGCTGAGTGATCTCAAGCTCCCTTTGCTCGAGGTACTTGCTGTAATTACCGCTGTATCGGGTGAGCTTTCCT
Source organism: uncultured Sphaerochaeta sp. (assembly GCA_964431005.1). Lineage (GTDB taxonomy): Bacteria > Spirochaetota > Spirochaetia > Sphaerochaetales > Sphaerochaetaceae > Sphaerochaeta. The sequence goes on from CAYSIH010000040.1 coordinate 1,862, forward strand.
GCGAAGAGCTCAAACACTTCGTCTACGCACTCATCCAGGAAGCCTTGGTCATGCGATACTATCATGATGCCGCCGGAGTAGGCCTTCAGGTAGTTCTTAAGCCAGTACCTGGCCTCAATATCAAGATAATTGGTCGGCTCATCGAGCAACATGATGGTGGGGTGTTCGACTAGGACCTTGGCTAGGGCTATGCGCATCTGCCATCCTCCGGAAAACTCAAGACACTGGCGTTCAAAGTCTGATGCCAAAAAGCCCAGACCACTGAGTATCTGCTCGATCTTCTCCTTACGCGAGAAGTACCCCTCCTCCAGCAACCCCTCCTGGATCGCTGAGAGTCGTACCAAAAGAGGGTAGGTGTTCTCTTCCTCTGTGGAGAGGGCAAGTTCCTGTTCCAGATATTTTTTTTCCTCAAGCATCGCATCAAAACGCTGATAGCCTTTCTCCACTTCAGAATATACGCTCCCTTCTTCAAAGAGGATGTCGCTTTGTGGTAGGTAGGAGATGCGAAGGTCGCGTGTCTTGCTTACGCTCATGCTATCAGCGGCCATCTGGCCGCTAAGAACCTTCAGAAGTGTAGACTTGCCGCTTCCGTTGCCTCCTGCCAGTGCGCTTCGGCTTTTTTCTGTCAGGATAAACGAAACATCATCCAGAATATCCCTATCTGCAAATGCAAGGTGCATGTTTTGTACCTGCAACGTTGCCACTATACTGCCCCTTTATGTAAACGGGTGTTGAAAAGCCCGTTATTTGACGTTATGATGAGCTTAACACAAGCATGTGTTCTAGGACAATCCACCCGACTGCAGGAGGTTTACAGTGCTTTGCCTTACCCTTACCGGATCTACCTTAGAGGAAAACCGGCGTCAGGTGGAACAAAATAGAGAGTGGATTTCCCTTGTTGAACTCCGTCTCGATCACCTTACTATAGATGAACAGAAGATAGCCTCGTCGTTTCCCTCGACAGTGGATCTGCCTGTCATACTCACCTTCCGCCGTAAAACAGACGGGGGTGCGTGTGCAGTCAGTGAGAAGTCACGCTTGCAGACCCTCTATGAGACGGCCAAAGGCGACTTTGCCTATGTCGATATCGAAGAGGATGTGAAAAAAAGCGACCTCAAGTTCAAAGATCCCCTTTTTGAGCAGAAGGTTGACCTTGAGCGATCGCTCAGAGATCGTGGGGTGAGGATCATCCGCTCGTTTCACGACTTCACCTGTGTCCCTTCTGACATCTATGGCAGGATATCCAAGCTTGCCTCCAAAGGCGACATTCCCAAGGCGGCGGTCACCCCTACGAGTATGATGGACATCATCTCCCTTTTCAGGGTGCAAGCTGAACTCTCTTCCATCAAGGATAAAATAATCATCGGCATGGGGGAGTTTGGCATCTGCACCCGCCTCCTGTATAAGAAGTGCGGCTCGATGCTCACCTTTTGCTCTGATACCCATGCAGAGCTTGGACACCTCTCTGCCAAGACAATGAGTGAGCTCTACCATGCTGACAAAGTGGATGAGAAGACCCACGTATTCGGTATCATCGGCAATCCCGTCTATCATACAGCCTCTCCCAAGATCCATAACCCCGGCTTTGATGCCATCCATTACAATGCAATCTATGTGCCGTTTCTTGTAGACTCGGTACGTGCCTTCTTTAAGCTTGCCGAGATGTTGCAGATCCATGGGTTTTCGGTGACCGTACCCCACAAACAAAACGTCCAACCCTATCTCGGGCGGATAACACGTGAGGTAAAGCAGATTGGGGCGTGCAATACGGTCACCCGGATTCAGAATATGTGGAAGGGGACCAATACGGACTACTATGGGTTTCTCGCCCCCATCGCCGAAGGCATTGCCCAAGAGAAAATACGGACAGCCTTAGTCATCGGGGCAGGGGGTGCAAGCAGGGCTGTGGTCTGGGCTTTGCACAACCATGGCATCAAGGTGACCATTTTGAATAGGAGTGTTGAGAAGGCGCGCCAGCTTGCCGGTGAGACGATGAGCAACTATGACACGTTGGAAAACTGTAATCTGTACAGTGGGAGTTTCGATCTGGTCGTCCAGACAACCAGTGCCGGGATGGATCCCTACCTAGATGAGGATCCCATCCCTTCCTTTGTCTTCAGTGGGTCTGAGATAGTCTTTGAGTTGGTCTACCAGCCAAGAGAGACCCCCTTTTTCAAGAGGGCCTCACTCGCCGGGTGTCATGTCATAGGAGGCTCAGAGATGCTCCTTGAACAGGGTAAGCTGCAGTTTGAGGCGTTCAGCGGCTACCACTATCCCCACTGGATACAACCGGACATATAAGAGTCTAGACGAGGTGGTAGCGTAGCTGCCTCACCAGGAATATTTTGCTGATAGGGAAGATTTTCACCTCCATGTCGGGCATGACCGCGGCTTTCAGAAGTGCTTCCTTTTCAGCGGTATAGGCAACTTCCAGTGCCTGGACGATCAGCTCCTGCTCTGGCAGCATCAGCTGAAGTGCTATGTTTTTCTTGCCCACAGCATTGCGACAGAGCCCTACCTTACCCTGATAGTCGAACCCACCAGCTTCAACCACACCATTTACCACTTGGGCAACAACCTGATCCTCAACAAGGATCATCTTTGCCCTGAAGCGCTGTTCAAGATCTGAACGTTCTGCCTTAGTTAGCTTTGCAGTCTCGATTTTCATGCGTAGGACTTTGTCCAGAGGAGCCGATTCAATCTCCTGTATGGAGGGTGTATCTATGGAGAGTAGTTTCACTTTACTCTCATCCACCAGTTTTTCAAACAGTGGATTCTCTCGCTCCTCTGCAATCTCCAGGTATTCACCAGTTCTTTTTGCAGGGACCAGCACGCCGCTCTGTACAAGGATTTTGCGCCAAGCCTGTTCGGTTGAACGCCTCATAAGGAAGGTGTTCGGTGCAATGGTGGCTACAATGTGGTCCTGTATGCTCTCCAGCTGGGTAAGCAGTCGAGTCACCCGGTCTTCGGTGACCAGCACGATCCCATCATAGATGGTTATCTGCTGATACCGTTCGTGTGTTATCCCAAGCATTTTCAATAGTGACTCGCTCATCTGCGGATAGCTGTTCTTCTCAAGATAGGCATGGATATCTTCCCACGTAAGGTTGCTGTCCAAGCCTCGGGTAAAGCTCTGGGCGGTGACCTGGTAACTGGTCTGCCGGTCGAGGACCGTCAGATCTGAGAAACGATAGAGAATATCGTCTCCTGTACAGCTTCCGCTGTAACTGATGGTGTTATCACTATCGATGACCAGTGTCGTTCGTTCAGTCTCCTCTTCGATGCTGTTGGCATGCCACACTTCATCAAGATTGAGCACCCCCAAGGTACTCAGCTTCTCAAGCAGGGACTCATCGTACTCGACTCCAGTCTTGAGAGCGAGGACCCTAAGCAGAAGATGGAGCGATTGGGTGTCACAGGCTCCTATCTTTTGCAGGGCGGCAATGAGGTTGTTTGCAAAATCGACAGCTTTGGTTCGTTCTTTCTCCGTGGGAAAAGGTTCTGCTATCAAAAAGCAGAGCAACTGGCGGTCATTGAGGGAGAGTAGGCTCTGGGCCTTCTCAAAGTCTACCTCAAAATTCTTGTCCCCGGTTATTACGCACTGATCGGACAGTGTCTCGCCCAAAAGGGCGAAGAGCAGTTTCAACTGTTCTGAGCTATACGAAGGGAACAGAGCTCCATAATCTTCCTTGTAGGTGAGCCTGGTATCCTTGTCTACCAGATTCAGGTAGGCACGGACAAACTCCGTGGAGCAGTATGCTCCATTCTGTGCAAGGGTGGAATCCTCGCCAAAGAGCGGCTTCATGGAGCACATAAGGCGTATCTTCTCGTCAAACAGCGGATTGAAGATCAGAGCTCCCCCGTCATTGAGCAAGATCATGCGCTCCTGCAGGTTTGAGACCCGCCTTACAAGATTGCCATAGCTATACCGGTCCTTAAGGAGGCTGATGATATCCTCTCCTGTAAGCGGTCCTGCAATGTTGACCAAACTTAGGATGATCTGGTCTTTCTTGTCGATGAGGGAGAGCACTTTCTCTTCAATCTCCGGAAGAGAGAAAAAATTGCATAGCTTGGTTGTAAGCGCTGGTTTGTGAAACGGTGTGGTTATCAACCCCAGATAATTTCGGGCAAGATAGAAATAATTCTCTTCAGAATATCTGTTCAATAACGTTTTAAAAGCTTTTTTTGCATTTTCAGTCAATGTGGCCATACCTCTATTTTATATGAGTATCCTTGCTCTGCAAGGAACTTCTGTCGGTTTGCCGCAAACTCCTCTTCATTGGAGTAGCGTGTTACGATGGAATAGAAAAAACTTGCCCGGTCTTTGGGGCGAAGGATGCGCCCTAAGCGTTGTGCTTCTTCACTTCGGGAACCAAAGGTCCCGGAAACTTGGATGGCTACCGAGGCATCAGGCAAATCGATGGCAAAGTTTGCCACCTTGCTCACCACCAGGATATGAATATCCCCCTCCTTGAAAAGGCGGTAGAGCTCCTCACGTTTGGCGTTTGGGGTGCTGCCTGTGATGATGGGCAGGCCAAACATCTCTGCAATGGTCTCCAGTTGGGAGATGTACTGCCCGATGATGAGGATAAAGTCATCCGGATGACGGTCTACCAAAGCCCTGACAACATCAAGCTTCAGAGGGTTTTCACTTGCCATGCGGAACTTCTCGCGCTTGTTTCCCACTGCATAGGGGATCTCCAGCTCGGTGGGTAGATCTACGCGTATCTCATGGCAGAAGGCCTCTGCGATGAAGCCCTGCTGTTGCAACTCGTTCCAAGGGACGTCAAAGCGCTTGGGTCCTACTAGGGAGAAGACCTCATCCTCACGTCCATCTTCCCTGATAAGGGTCGCTGTCAGCCCTACACGGTAGACTGCCTGCAACTCTGCGGTGACCTTGAACACAGGAGCTGGCAACATGTGCACCTCGTCGTAGATGATCAGGCCCCATTCACCCTTGGTCAAAAGCTCCAGATGGGGAAACGGACCCTCCTTGTCAGGGCGGTAGGTGAGCACTTGGTAGGTGCAAACGGTCACTTCCCTAGGATCTTTCTTGTCTCCTGTATATTCGCCTACCTGTTCTCGCGTCAGATCTGTCTTGTCAAGAATCTCATCCTGCCACTGGTGGACCGCTGCTATGTTGGTGGTTACGATGAGGGTCTTGGTCTTGAGCTGGCTCATGATCTGCATCCCTACCACCGTCTTTCCTGATCCGCAGGGTAGCACGATGGTCCCATATCCACACCCCGGTCCCAAGTCCCCCAGCAGGGCTTGTGCGGCTTGCTTCTGGTACTCCCTGACAACCAACTTGTATCCACCCTGAGTCTTCTCCCTCAGCGCCATAGGGACGGGGATACCACGCTCCAAAGGGATACGGTCATCAACAGGGTAGCCGAGCTTGATAAGCTGCAGCTTTATCTCCCCCCGGTTATATTTCTCTATGAGAAATGAATGCTCTTCATTGGGCACAAGCATCTTTGCTATGTTTTTGCGGGCTGCCATCTCCGCCTTGATCCTAGCCCCCTCGATGGTAAGCTTGTAGTACATGGGATTCTCGCTTTCGCTGAGTATCACCTTGCCAAACCTGGAAGCGATGTCGGTGACATAGAAGAGCACACTCTCACTAACAGGAAAACGCGACCAGAACTGGATGCGCTCTGTTATGTAATCACTTTTGACTCCACTTGATGCTGCATTCCATAAGGAGATGGCGCTTAGGGTGTAGGTATGCACATGTTCCGGACTTTTTACCAGTTCGCAGAACTTCACCAGATCTGAACGGCAGGCTTCGCTATCCTTGTGGTGCACATCCAGCAAAAGGGTCTTGTCGCTCTGGACTATGAGGGGTTTGTCGTTCATCGCTGCCTCCCGTAGGCTGTATACCAGAGGTCTAGCAGCGTAATGGCTACCATTGCCTCTACGACCACAACTGCACGAGGACAGATACAGGGGTCGTGTCTTCCATCAATGACCAAATCTGTGGTGACATTCTGCTTGTCCACGGTCTTTTGACTCTTACCGATGGACGCTGTCGGTCTGACTGCAGCCTGTAGGATTACCTCCTGGCCGCTGGATATGCCTCCAAGGATACCCCCGCTATGGTTGGAAAGAAATCCTTCACTCGTCCTTTGGTCATTGAAGGCGCTGCCTCGCATTGAGGCACAGGCAAACCCGTCGCCGAACTGGATTCCCTTGATGGCGCCTATGCTCATCACAGCATGGGAGAGCAGAGCCTGTAACTTACCGAACACCGGCTCTCCAAGTCCTGCAGGAAGACCTTGTATGCGGCACTCTATGATGCCTCCGATGCTATCCTTTTCCAATCGTACCTTTTCTATAAGGGAGGCCATTGCTAGTGCAGCCTCTCTATCAGGGCAGGTGAGGGCGTTGTCACACTCATCCCAGTCCCGCTTTTCTGCAATAATAGGGCCGACCTGCACCGTCCCTGCAAAGATGATTATGCCGTGCTGGGCGAGTATCTGCTTTGCTACAGCGCCTGCAGCAACACGTGCACTTGTCTCCCTACCGGAAGACCTGCCCCCTCCACGAATGTCCCGTACACCGAATTTCTTGTAAAAGGTCCAGTCTGCATGTCCGGGACGGAAGAGATCCTTGAGGTTCGAGTAGTCATATGAACGTTGGTTGGTGTTGTACAGGACCATGGCTAGGGGAGTACCGGTGGTCAGCCCTTCATACATGCCTGAGAGGATGACCAACTCATCTTGTTCGTTTCGTTCGGTGCCTAGGGGATTGCCCCCTGGCCTGCGACGTTTCATTTCACTTTGTACTGCCTCGATATCCAGCTTGAAGCCGGCTTCAAGCCCATCGATGATGACTCCCAAGCCTTCACCGTGAGATTCCCCGAATGTGGTGACGGTAAAAGCCGATCCAAAACTATTGTGACCCATGCATTAACTCCTCAGAAAGTCTGGAAAAAAGAAATTCAGCAGTATCGTTGATATCTGCGTAAGGAGGTAATTCTACCACAATATGGGATAACTTTCCATAGAGCTCATCCCGGTGCGCATAGAGCTCAGCGAATGATCGCTCAACATTGAGCGGGTCCAGAAAAGGGGGGACCCCACCACTGAGAATCCGTTTGAGCAGAACGTCTTGGGCAACCTTAAGGTAGACGACTCTCCCCGATGAGCCAATGTGGGGCCAAAGGCGATCGTTATCACATGCCCCTCCACCCAAGCTGATGATGGTCTTACTGGGTTTCTGGTCAAGGAAAGCTTTCAGAGAAGAGGTCTCCTGGGCCATAAAAGCCTCTTTGCCCTCGGCCTTGTACAGTTCCCTAATGGTAGAAAATTCAGGGCGGTCAGCCAAGATGAGATCATCGTTATCGATACACGCGTAGTGCATTATTTTTGCAACCAGCTTGGCCAAGCTGGTCTTCCCGCTATGCTTTATCCCACAGAAAAAGATGATGTCCATCGCTAGGACCTATCAAAGAGATCGGTCCACTCTGCACTGTAGGCCTTGAGAACCGGCTTTCTTGCAGGGATATTGGAGTAGTAGGACCTCTGTCGCCTCTGTTTGCGCTCGAGGCCGAAGCGTTCTGCCTTCATCTGATAGCGTGCTTCATGGAGGTTTTTGCGCACCTGTTCAAGATTGTAGTTCACCTTTACTGTCTTCTTCAGGGCATAATGGAAGGTAACGATCATTGCATACCAGAATAGGGCCAGAAACAGCGGCTGGAAATCCATATAGGTGTAGCGCTCAACCCTGAACGTATCCAGGGATGCGAGTGCGTAGAGGTTCAAGGCGTTAGGCCAGACAAGGAAGAGGGTGACTATGAGCGGAACCACCCAATACAGGCCTTGACGTGAGAAGAGAAACCTGAGGCAGGCTGCAAACGCAAGAAAGTTCAAAAGTAGACAAACAATGGGTAGTCCATACGTCTCGATCATGATGCCTCCGCTTTCCAAGGGTGTTCTCCTATGATACCATAGCTACACTATTTGGGGAATAACTATGGAAATGGCAAATCACCTTGAACCAGAACAGTTGCAACAGCGCAAGAAGAAGCGTAAAGGCGATGTGCGTGGCGCCTACTACCGCGATACCACTGCGATCATCCACTCCTCCCCCTTCAGAAGGCTCAAGCACAAGACTCAAGTCTTCTTTGCCCCGAGCAATGACCACATCTGCACCCGCATGGAGCACTGTCTCCATGTCGCTTCCATAGCCTCCACCATCTGCCGAGGACTCGGCCTTGATACGGAGCTTGCCTGGGCGATCGGCATGGGCCATGACCTTGGACATACCCCCTTTGGCCACACAGGGGAGAAGATCATCTCCTCGTTGATGCAAAAAGATGGGTTTGCTCCTTTTGAACATGAACTGAACAGCTTGCGTGTCGTTGATTTCCTTTCTGAACATGGGCGGGGTCTGAACCTGACCTACGCTGTAAGGGATGGCATACTCTGTCATAATGGGGAGACTCTTGTGCAGTCGATCATGCCAACTTTTGCGATACGGGACCTAGAACTTGTGCAATCACGAAAAAAGCTAATTCCTGCCACCTATGAGGCGGCAGTGGTGCGCTTCAGCGACTCCATAGCCTACATAGGAAGGGATTTCGAGGATGCTACAAGGCTGAACATCATCAAGGCTGAACAGCTGCCTCCCCTTGTAGGAGCGCGCCTGGGCAAGACGAATGCCCAGATGATCGATACCCTGGTAAATGATGTCATCGAGCACTCCAACAGCAAGGATGGCATTTGTTTCAGCACCCACTGTTTTGAAGCCATCTCCGCGATGATAGCCTTCAACTACGCCAATATCTACAAAAGCCCTCTATTAGAGGGGTATGAGCGTTATTTTACGCGCCTGATCACCCTTATCGTCGATTATCTGAAGATGCTCAGAGAAACCTGTGGTTTTGATGAGGAACTCTATGCCTCAGAGAAGAATATGCTTGCCATGGGATTTTATCACCATCTGGTGGATATGCGTGAGAGCTACCTAGATCATGATGGCTCCCTCGATCGCCTTATCTTCGACTATGTAGCAGGTATGAGTGACAACTTCGCCCTAGATTGTGCCAATGAGATACTCAAGCCCGAGCACCTCAACGACTCCATCGCGCTCTCGCTTACCGGCAAGTGGTTTGATGCAAGGTAGCTATGCAAGTTCCTTGCCTAGCTGCTGGATCTCCGCGATGAACTGACCGAGGTCATCGAAGGCCTTGTATACTGCTGCAAAGCGCACATAGGCTACGAGGTTGACCTCCTTAAGCTGCTTGAGGGTCTCATCTCCAATGTCGGATGAGGTGATTTCACGCTTACTGCCGACCTTGAGCATGATGGTATCCTCAATATTGTGTAGGAGCGTCTCCACCATGCTTTCACTTATGTCCAGCTTGTCCGTGCAGGTACGTATCCCCCTGCCTATCTTGTTCAGGTCAAAGCGTTCACGCCGACCATCCCGCTTGATGACCATCAGCGGCTTGTCTTCAATATGTTCGTAGCTGGTGAAGCGGTAGCCACACGTGTTGCACTCCCGCCGCCTTCTGATGGCGGTTCCGCTGGCATTCTGGCGGGATTCCAAGACCTTGTCATTCATCTCTTCACACTGGGGACATCTCATGACGTTCCTCCTAGCATAAGTATACCTGTGTTACGGAGTATTTTCAACATCTAGTGGTGTTTGGACTGCTGGCATTGACTTTAAAGAGAGGTAAGACACTAGACACTGACCAAATGATGCAAGTCATGCTAAA
>CAYSIH010000041.1:0-11586 GCA_964431005.1 uncultured Sphaerochaeta sp.
ATAGATACAAGGGTTATTTTGTAGCGAATAAAAGGGGAGAACTTTCATCAACTGATCAGTGATGATGAGCAAAAAGGACATGAGACTTTGCCCGGATATGCAACCTTTGTGGAGGCTTCATCAGCCTCGGACGGTGATGGTGCATGAACATGTGCATATGAGCCTGTATAAAGTTGAGTGTAAGGTCGTTGACCGCTTGGAAAAAATAATAATGCAGGAACTTCTGCCGATTAGGTTGTTGTCTTTGGTCGTTCCTATAACCGTATTATGCCAATTACATGGAAGGAGGGAGTGGGGTAGCAGATCACCATCAAATGTTTATCTTGCTGAAAATTTGAGCACGAAAATTAGTACTAGCTATTTTTTCAATTCTTCGGATTTTATGCTAAGCTACCCCCATGATCAACACCCATCGCCTCAAGGCCCTTAATGAGAAAGTTACCAATACAAATGGCCACTATGTGGTCTATTGGATGCAGGCTTCACAACGCACCCTGCAAAATGATGCCCTGGCCTATGCCATTGAAATTGCAAATGCCCTGCAGAAGCCCTTGCTTGTCTACTTTGGGATAACAGGGGCTTTCCCAGAAGCCAACAGACGGCACTACCGCTTCATGTTGGAAGGTATACGAGAAGTTGAGCTGGAATTGAAGAGGCTGGGCATTCCCCTGCTTGTCCATCCCTATGGCATAGCCAAAGGGTTGGAGGCTCTGTATGAGGGCATGGCCTATTTGGTAACAGACCGCTCCTATACACGCCATGAGCGAATGTGGCGTACTCAAGTGGCTAGGTGTATCCCCTGTGCCATGATGATGGTGGAAACCAATGTAGTTGTGCCGGTTGAGTATGTATCGGCCAAGGAAGAGTACTCAGCTGCTACCTTGCGACGCAAGATTACCCCCATGATCGTAGAGTTTGTAGAAAAGACCGCTGTAGAAGAGCTCTTGATACCTTCACTAGGTATTGAGTTGCCCTATGCATCTGCTGACCTGTCAGACATTCCTGCCTTGATGGAAGACCTTGGAATCCCTGAAGGTGTAGGTCAGTGCCCTTGGATGCATGGAGGGCAGCTCAGTGCCCTGGCAACCTTGCAGACCTTTATCACTGAACGCCTTGATGGGTATGACACAAAGCGTAATGACCCGGTCGATCCCTTTGTTTCACACCTGAGTCCCTACCTTCACTTTGGCATGATAAGCCCGGTGACCATCTATCACGAGGTGATGAAGACAAATCTTGTTGATGTTGAGCCTTTCTTGGAAGAGCTTATAGTCCGAAGGGAACTTGCGGTGAACTTTGTCTATTTTAACCCCCTGTATGACTCCTATGAAGGGTTACCCGAGTGGGCCCGTAAAACTATGGCTAAGCACCAAGAGGATGAACGGCCCTACCTGTATACTAAAGACCAACTAAAAGGGGCCCTAACCCATGATAGGTATTGGAATACTGCACAGAAAGAGCTGCTTGAACTTGGAACCATGCACGGATACATGCGCATGTATTGGGGCAAAAAGATCCTGGAATGGAGCAAGAGCCCAGAGGAGGCTTTTGCAACAGCACTGTATTTGAACAACAAGTACCAGATGGATGGAAGGGATCCCAATGGGTTTGCAGGTGTTGCCTGGTGTTTCGGCAAGCATGACCGCCCTTGGGGAGAACGGGCTATCTTTGGGAATGTCCGCTATATGAATGACAAGGGCCTTGAACGTAAGTTCAAGATGCAGGCTTATGTGAAACGCATTGAAGAAGAGTTGGCCCAGCGTGGAATTTCTCACTTCTTAAGTGATGATACGCTGTTCAGGTAAACTCATCCCCATCTGCTTCCATACTTGTTGATGAAGAGGAAGCTAAATGCCGTCAAACAAAGGGCTTCCTCTTCTTATCTCCTTCAGGGATTCTCTCCCTAGTCTTCCTCCATTAAACCACAGTTCTATTAATACGGGAAATAATCATTTGGGGTTCAAGTGGAAAAAATCATATCCGGCTTAGTCTGGAATTTTACGAACATATTCTTTTTTTGTCTTATCGGTTTCTTCATGCTATACTTTAGGCTCATTACATAGGAGGCTTTTAGATGAAGAAAGTAACAGTTTTGTTCGTAGCAGTCCTGATGATCAGCACGCTGCTCTTCGCAGCAGGCTCCAAAGAGGCAGCACCAGCCAAAGGCTTGAAAATAGCTATTGTATCAAGTCCTAGCGGTGTTGATGACGGATCTTTCAACCAAGATAACTATAACGGCATCCTCGCTTTTATCAAAAAGAATCCAGGTGCTACAGTAACGCCTGTGCGTGAACCTACCGGTGATGTGGCAGCAGCACTGAAAGCTGTTGGTGATATTGTCGCTGACTATGATGTGCTTGTCTGTACCGGTTTCCAGTTTGCTGGGATCGGTGAAGTGGCTCGTGACAATCCCCAGACTAAGTTCATCCTAGTCGATGCCTATCCCTCCGATGCCACTGGAGCGGAAGTGCAGCTAGACAATATCTATGCCATGCAGTTTGCTGAGCAGGAAAGTGGTTTCTTTGCCGGTATTGCCGCAGCCCTTGAGACAAAGACAGGCAAGGTGGCAGTAGTAAATGGAATAGCCTATCCTTCAAACGTTAACTATCAGTATGGATTTGAGTCCGGGGTAAAATACGTCAACGAATCCATGAATAAATCTGTAAAGATGGTTGAACTGGCTTCCCAGGCTGGAACCGATGTGACAGGGGCCAATGTCGGCGGTAACTATATTGGAAGTTTTGCAGATGAGTCCACAGGTAAGATTGTCGGCCAAAACCTCATCAACGAGGGGTGTGACATCATGTTTGTTGCCGCTGGAGGGTCTGGAAACGGTGTTTTCACTGCAGCTAAGGAGAGTGGCAAGGCCATGATCATCGGATGCGACGTAGACCAGTGGGATGATGGCTCCTATGGGGATAAGAACATCATCCTCACCAGTGCCCTGAAAGTCATGTCCATAAACGTTGAGCGTGCCCTACAGGCCATTGAGGATGGGACCTTCAAGGGTGGTAACGTACTATTGAAAGCCGATACAAACTCAACTGGGTATGTGAAGGCAAAAGGAAGGCAGCAGTTGTCTGCATCGACCCTACAAGTACTTGAAGAGGCCTTTGCCAAGCTTAAGAATGGTGTTGTAGTCCCAGCTTCAAATTTCGGAGGATTTACCCCCGAAGAGTTCGTGGTAAAATAACCTTTCTCACCAGTCCATCCTTTCTTTTCAGAGAGGATGGACTTTCACTATATCTTGGAGGATTCATGCCTGCTGAATCACCTTACATTGTAGAATTCAAACACATTACCAAACGATTTCCCAAAGTTGTTGCAAATGATGATATCTCCTTGCAAATTCGGCAAGGGGAGATTTTTGCCCTGCTAGGGGAGAATGGGGCAGGCAAATCAACCTTGATGAGCATACTCTTTGGTCTCTATGAACCCGATGAGGGGGAGATTTTCATCAGGGGGGCCAAGGAGTCCATACCCAACCCTAACCAAGCAACCCGACTGAACATAGGCATGGTGCATCAGCATTTTCGCCTTGTGCAGAACCAAAGCATTACAGAAAATATCATACTTGGCAGCGAGCCCATAAAAAGAAAACTTGGTATATTCTCCACCATCGATATGCACTCTGCTGAAAAAGAGATAGTGCAGTTATCAAAACAGTATGGCCTTGAGGTCGATCCCTCCCAGAAAATAGAGGATGTGACGGTCTCAGTGCGTCAGCGTGTTGAGATTCTGAAGATGCTCTATCGTAATGCTGAAATCCTTATATTTGACGAACCTACAGCAGTCCTTACCCCCCAGGAGATCGAATCCCTTCTTCAGATCATCAGAAGCCTTCGTGACGGGGGTAAGACCATCATTCTCATCTCCCATAAGCTTGAGGAGATCAAGCAGGTGGCCGACCGCTGTGCCGTCCTGTGCAAAGGTAAGCTGGAGGGCGTCTTGGATGTCGCAACGACAACCACCCTTCAGATGGCCAACATGATGGTAGGTCGTGACGTGCTGTTCTCCCTTGAGAAAAAAGACCCTGTCTTTGGAAAGGAGATATTGCAGGTTACTGGCTTGGATGTTCTCCTTCCCAATGGTTTTTCTGCCGTGAAAGGGGTCAGTTTCACTGTCCACGAGGGTGAGATCTTTGCCATTGCCGGAGTATCAGGCAATGGCCAGATGGAAATGACCGAAGCTATTGCCGGCATGATCGAATCCGGTGCAGGTTCGATCATGCTTGATGGCGTAGATATAACACGCATGGGGATCCGGGAACGGACTGAGCAAGGGATAGCCTATATTCCCGAAGACCGTCAGGAAGTTGGCCTTATCCTAGACTATACCTTGGCACAAAACCTTGCTCTGAAGAAGTATTACCAGATGCCCTTCTGCAAAAGAGGCATGCTCCAGATGGAAGAATTTTCCTCTTTTGCAGAGGAGCTCATAGACAGATATGACATTCGTAGTGGGGAAGGGGTGAAAGCCCAAGTAAGGAGTATGAGCGGGGGCAACCAGCAGAAGGCGATCATAGCACGGGAGATCGAACTGGACTCCAAGCTGTTGGTCTTTGTGCAGCCTACCCGAGGCCTGGACATAGGGGCCATTGAGGATATTCACGAAAAGATCCTTGCCTTGCGAAGCCAGGGCAAGGCCATCCTGTTGGTTTCCTTGGAACTTGATGAGATCATGAGCCTGAGTGATACCATTGGAGTGATGTATAACGGAAAATTGCAACACATCTATCCCACTTCCACCCTGAGCGCCAACCAAGTTGGTGAATACATGATGGGGGTGAAGTAGATGAAAACAGCCCGAACCAGAGCCAAGAGGGTGTTTGTAGCCCTATTGGGCAATGAGCGCACCCAAAGCTTCAGTGTAGCACTCTTCACCATCATCCTGAGCTTGTTGGTAGGGGCGATCCTGTTGCTCAGCCTGGGGAAAAATCCCCTTCTTGCTTATAAGAGCATTCTCCAAGGTGCAGGATTTTTGCCCAAGGGCCGGTATGCAGGCTATAGGAGCATGCTCACTGACTTCATGAACCTGCTCAACTATCTTACCCCCATGGTATTCGCTTCCCTTGCCGTTGCCATCGCATTCAAAAGCGGGCTGTTCAACATATGCGTATCAGGGATGATGGTATTCTCAGGCTTTATCGCGACGCTGCTCGTGGGCTATTCCACCCTGCCACCTCTCATCGCCAGACCTCTGGTCCTGTTGGTAGGGGTAGCCTGTGGTGCACTGCTTGGTGCCCTCATCGGATATCTGAAGTATCGGTTCAACACAAATGAAGTGGTCTCCTCCATCATGCTCAACTACATCATCTCCTATACGGTGAGCTTCTTCATCCAGACAAGGTTTGTCGACCCTGTGACTCGCCAGTCTGTTACGATCAACGAGAGCTCTCGGCTCATCCTCTCTGATGCACTGGTGGGAAACCTGAAGATGAACATCTCCCTGGTCCTGCCTTTGGCAATAATACTGATCATCCTGTTGCAGTTTCTGATGAGCCGTTCGCGCCTTGGCTTTGAGCTGAAGGCTGTAGGGCTCAATGCCCGTGCTTCGAGGTATGCTGGGATACAGATCGGCAGGACGATAATCATTGCCATGGTGCTCAGTGGCGCCTTGGCAGGGCTAGCCGGTGTCTCGTACTACCTGGGTACCTTTGCATCCATCCAGCCCAAGGTGCTTCCCCCCTTAGGCTTTGATGCGATAGCAGTAGCCCTTCTGGGCAACTCCTCTCCTGTGGGCTGTCTCTTTGCATCTCTGTTGGTCACCACCATTACCAACGGAACAACATATATGTCCTCTACCTTAGGGGTACTCAGGGAGATAGCTTCAGTCATCACCGGCATCCTTTTGCTGTTTAGCGCCTGTAGCGAATTTGTACGCGTTTTGGTAAGAAAGTATCGCCTTGAACTTGAGGAAATGCATGAGGAGGTAGCTGCCCATGTCTAGCATTATCATCGAAGGACTCTCGTTTGCCCTTCCTCTGTTCATCATCGCCATAGGGGGTATCTATAGTGAGGGTAGTGGCATCACCAACCTCGCCCTTGAAGGGTTGCTTGGATTCGGAGCCTTTAGCGGAGGCCTTGTAGTTGCCTGCATATCCCCATCCTTTGCATCCGATTCAACAACACCCATGTATATCGCCATGGTGGCTGCAATGGCCGGTGGCACGCTGTATGCTATGCTGCATGCACTGCTTTGCATCAAGATGCGGGCCAACCAGGTCATCAGTGGTGTGGTGATCAACTTGCTCTCTGTTTCCCTGACGGCTTTTCTGACCAATCAGATTAATACCTCACTGTTTGGAAAACCTTCCAACAAGTTCTTGCTTGCTGTCTCTCCCCGCATAGATATTCCCTTGCTCTCCAAAATTCCCATCCTAGGTGCTGTGTTCAGATCAGTCTATCCCTTCCAGTTCATCATAGTTGCTGTTGCCTTGCTTGCCTGGTATGTCTTGTACAAGACACCCTACGGTATGAGGCTTCGGGCATGTGGGGACAACCCTCATGCAGTCGATGCCGCCGGTGGCAATGTGACGAGGATCAGATTCTCTGCTGTCATGGTTTCGGGAGGCCTTGCTGGACTTGGAGGGATGAGCTTTGCCTACTCCATATCCACCAACTTCTCCCCAAGCATCTACATGGGCTTTGGATACCTTGCCATCGCCGCCCTGATCTTTGGAAACTGGAAGATACTTCCCACCCTTATGGCTTGCCTGATATTCGGCTTTGCACGATCGAGTGGCTATGTCCTTATCAATACCTTGGGTCTTCCCAGCAGTTTCAGTGACTTGGTGCTGACTCTACCCTATGTGCTCACACTGGTCCTCTTGGTATTTTTCTCCAAGACAAACCAACCGCCGAGGGCGTTGGGGGAGATCTATGACAAGGGCAAGAGGTAACCCAAGGAATTCTTCAGATCTTTTGTAAGGCTGGGTATTTAGAGTTGCTCCCTAAACAGGGGCATGCTCATACACCTTGGGCCTCCTCTTCCCCTTACCAATTCCGATCCCTTGATGGGCAGTACTTCAATGCCATGCTTCTGCAACACCTCATTTGATACCACGTTCCTGCAGTACGTGACCACTTTTCCTGGTGCTATGGCCAAGGTGTTGGTGCTGTCGTTCCACTGCTCCCTAGCAGAGGCTATGGCATCATTTCCACCGCTTTTGATGATATTTACAGAAGGAACCCCTAGGGCTTTCTTCAAGGCCTGTTTGAGTGAAGGCTCAGCCTGGATAGCAAGAGTACCCATCGCCCCTTGTCTCATGCTGAATACCTTAACAGCAGATCCAATGCCGGGAAACATGCAGAATGCGTCACGGTCAACCATGGTGAACACGGTATCAAGGTGCATATATGCCCTTGTATAGGGTATTTGGATGACCAGCACCATCTCAAGACCCTCACCACCTTCCTCGATGGGGGAGAGCATTCTCTTGGCAAAAGCCTCTATCGCCCAGACATCAGTTCGTGCACTGCTACCGCATATCACACACTTTTCATTGAGCATCAGGATATCCCCTCCCTCAATGCAGCTTTGCGCCGTGTAGTCCTGGTGGATGCGTGCTTGTGCAAAAAGGGGATTATGCATTGCGATCAGGGAGAGCAACCAGTTCTCCCTTCTTCTTGACTCGGTCTTCATCACATGTATGGCAACACCTCCTCCGACAACTGTTGCCGGGTCACGGGTAAAGTAGAGATTCGGTAGTGGGGGGATGTAGTAGGGGAAGGTATCACGAATATAGTAGGAGAGGGTCTTGTGTTTGACCTTGTCATCAATATCACTCTTGAGCAGGCCGCCTATGCAATAAGCCACCAGAGCCTTGGCACTTGCTGAACCAAGATGTTCTGCTATGATCTCTTTGAGCGAAGGGGAGAATATGTGTGAAGATTTCACCAGGTGTTCAACAGCAAGCTCCCTTTGTTGCTTGTCTGAAAAGACCTCTTCCAGGAGTGTTTCGATGTAATGGACAGTGCACCCCTGCTCCCTCAGCAAATCAGCAAACATATCATGTTCGCTCTGCATCTGAGAAAGGAAAGGAATATCTTCGAACAACATGGAATCAAGATACTGCGGAGTAAGGGATTCGAGCTCCCTTCCAGGACGATGCAGCAGTACCCTTTTGAGATTCCCGACTTCAGAGGTGACGCAAATTGATGAATTCATGCTATGGTCCTTTGCCTTTTGAGAAGATCTATATCAAGTAGTATAGTACCACGGGCCTTAGGATGAAAGATTTGATTAGGTATATTATTGGGCATAGCCTCCTGGTTTTTAGGAAGTAAGGCGGCGCCATCATGTCCAAAGAACTGGTGTTTTGTTACTTTCGCACAATGACGTAGGGGCTACTGTTATGGCATTTCATACCGTTGAACCAGTACTTACTGTAATCGGGCTCGCCTAGTGACGATCCCAAGAAAAACAGCCCGTCCAACGTCGATACTCTCTATCGTCGATGGACGGGCTGTATGCTTTTGCTATCTGCTTAGCTCTTGGTCCCTTTCTGCAGGGTTCCTCACTATGCCTGTTGCATTGCATAGAACTACACGTAATATTAGCTCTATTGAACTCTTATGCACTTATCGGTTGAGCGTATCGGTGGCTATTCCCTCTGCAAGCTCTGCTGTAAGGGCAAAGGTTTCACTTAAGGTAGGGTGAGGATGAATGGTCAGGGCAATGTCCTGGGCAACGGAGCCCATCTCAAGGGCAAGCATGGCCTCAGAGATAAGCTCGCCTGCATTCCTGCCACAGATACCTGCTCCCAGCAATCGCCCTGTCTTCTCGTCAAACAGGGCTTTGCTGACCCCTTCTGAGGCAACAGAACTCAATGCCCTGCCATTAGCCATCCAGGGGAAGGAGCCTTTCTTAACAGCTATTCCCTTCTCCTTGGCCTCAACTTCGGTCAGTCCTATCCAGGCAACCTCAGGACTTGTATAGGCAACAGAGGGGATAGCCATGGGGGTAAAGGCGGAAGGGAGGCCACTGGCCACCTCAGAGGCTACCTTGCCCTGGTGGCTGCTCTTATGGGCAAGCATAGGCTCACCCACAACATCCCCTATGGCGTACACATGCTCCACATTGGTCCTGAGCTTCTTGTCCACTACTATCCAACCCCGTTCGGTTGTCTTGATCGTGCTGTTTTCCAAAGCTATGCCATCAGAGTTGGCCTTTCTTCCCACGGCAACAAGCACTGCATCAGCTTCAATGGTCTTTGGAGCCTTCTCCCCTTTGAGGTGTAGGGTAAGGCCCCCCTTCTTAGCTTCAACCTTCTCCACCTTGGTCGAGGTGTAGATAGCCTTGTACTGCTTTTTGAGCTTGCGCACCAAAGGCTGTTTGAGGTCCCTGTCTGCAGGGGGGATGAGGGAATCCATCATCTCTATGATGGTTATCTCTGATCCTAGGGCGTGGTACATGGTCGCTACTTCCAAACCGATGATGCCCCCTCCTATGATGGCCAGCCTTTTGGGGATATGGGAGAGTTCCAGGGCCTTTGTAGAGTCCCAGATCCGTTCGTCTTCATAGGGAATGCCCGGTATCTGCACCGATCGGGAACCTACTGCGATGATGAGGTCTTCAAACGTAAGGGTAAGCTCTTCCTTATCTGTCTTTACCAAGAGCTTCTTGTCAGAGAGCAAAGTTCCCACTCCAACAATGCGCTCGACCTTCCTTGCCTTTACCAAGGAGTCCAACCCTGAGGTAAGGGTTTTGACCACAGAATCCCTATGGGCCCTGATCTTCTCAAGGTCAAAGGTGGGCTTTCCAAAGGAAACTCCTAAGGCATCGAGCTTTTCAGCATCCTCTATCACCTCTGCAAGGTGCAGCAGTGTCTTGGAAGGGATACACCCTACATTCAGGCAAACACCTCCCAATACTGCGTCCTTTTCAATGATAGTAACCTTTCTACCCAAGTCTGCGGCACGAAACGCCGCACTATAGCCACCGGGTCCTCCTCCGAGGACCACGAGGTCTGTTTTTTTCTCTTGCATCTGTTACACCCCCTTAGAGTAGTACGCGTCGCATATCACTTAACAACGAGGCGAGATACGTGGTAAAGCGAACACCAGCAGCACCATCGACAACCCTGTGGTCATAGGCGACAGAGAAGGGAAGGATGTCCCTAGGGACAAATGCTTCACCATTCCATACCGGTTTCTTGGCCATCCTTGCCACCCCGAGGATTGCTACCTGTGGTGGATTTATGATGGGGGTAAAGGCGGTCCCTCCGATGCCTCCTAAGCTGGAGATGCTGAAAGATCCTCCTGCAAGGTCATCAGGGCGCAGTTTCCTATCCCGTGCACGTTCACTTATCGACATAAGCTCCCTAGCTATATCGGTGATGCTCTTCTTATCGGCATCCTTGAGAACCGGTACGATAAGCCCTTCAGGCGTATCTACGGCAATACCGATGTGGTAGTAGCGCTTCAAGATCAATTCTCCGCTATCCTCATCAAAGGAAGCGTTCATTTCGGGGAATTTCATCAGGGCAGCAACCACTGCCTTGATGATGAAGGAGAGGATGCTGATGCTTACAGGATCATCACCCTTCTTAAATTCTGCTTTGAGAGATTTCCTCAAGGCCTCAAGCTCGGTTACATCGGCCTCATCATACTGGGTGACGTGAGGGATGATCTGCCAGCTCTTCTGCAGATGGGGACCGCTAATCTTCTGGATACGGGAGATCTTTTGCCGTTCGATCTCCCCATACTTGGAGAAGTCCTCCAGTTCAATCTTTCCAAAAGAGGCAGATCCTCCACCGGAGGTGAGTGCTTTCTTCACCAGAGCCTGCACATCTTCGTGCAGGATGCGCCCGTTAGGACCGGTTGCCACTACCTTTGCAAGCTCGACACCTAGCTGTCGTGCATATTTGCGTAGCGAAGGGGTGGCATGGTAGACAGAGCCGGGTTTTTGTTCATTAACCAGATCCGTTTTTGGTTCTGTTTTAGATTCTGGTTTGGGTTGCTCTGCCTCAGGGGCCTTCTCTGGTTTCTTCTCCTCTACCTTTTCTTTAGGAACTTCTTTCTCTTCTTTCTTTGGAGCCTCTTCTGTACTTGCCGCCTCTTCCTTCTCAGTTTCACCTTCTGAAGCCACCTCGATCTCCATTACAGGGGAGTCCTTGGATACAAGGTCTCCCTCCTTGATCAGAATCTTGGTGATGGTCCCTGCAAAAGGGGAAGGGATGTCGATGACAGCCTTTTCGCTCTCAAGAGCAACCACAGAGTCTTCTACAGCGACAGTATCGCCGACCTTTACATAGACATCAATGATTGCCACATCCTCGAAATCACCAATATCTGGGATTACTATTTGTTTTGTTGCCATATCTGCTATCTCCTTAACTCAACAGTGGGTCGGGCTTGTTGACGTCAATGTCATACTTCTTGATCGCCTCACTCACTTTCTTGGCAGGAATAGTACCCGCATCTGCAAGGCCCTTGAGCGCTGCAACTGCTATGTAGTACCTGTCGACTTCAAAGAATCTGCGTAATGCTTCCCTAAAGTCCGATCTGCCAAATCCATCAGTACCTAAGATAGTAACACTCTGGTTGGGTATGAGCCGCCTGATCTGCTCAGGATAGGCACGTA
>CAYSIH010000042.1:0-11470 GCA_964431005.1 uncultured Sphaerochaeta sp.
GGGTTTCCAATGATCATTGATATCTCAACCATTATCCCCGCAGTGGCTTTTATCCTCTATGTGTTTTTTGCTGTATTTGGATTTATGCAGTATAAGAAGATCGGATTCTACTGGTCCTTCCAACTCTATATGGTCTTTGTCTCCATCTGGAGCTTCGGCTCGATGATGATGCACCTCAACAGCGGATATATGACCCCTCTCTTTTGGAATAGGGTCATGCTCGTTGGCCTGCTCTCGGTACCCTTTGCCTTGAGCAACTTCATCGTTGATATGTTGGAAATGAACAAACGCTCCATCAGGGTCTTTATCGGAGTCAGCTACCTCCTGATTATTCCCCTGATGTTCCTCAACTTCACAGGCAGTATCGTAAGCGATGCAGGCTTCACAAGTGAGGGGGTATTCTACTACAAGCTTGCAACCGGATTCATAACAGCATACTCCATCAGCTACGCATATTTGATCCTTACCCTCATCATCCTCCTGTTTGGATCCAAGTACAAACCCCTGAAAAAGACCCACAAAAACCTTGTGCTGCCCCTTATCGGGGTGGTGGTGATGCTCGTGGGCATCCTGATGAACATCTTCCCAAGACTGGGAAAATACCCCATCGATATCTTTGCAGCCACCATCAACGCCCTCTTGCTGTTCTACACCATCTACAGGTACAAACTGGTCAGCTACTCGCGCATCGCCATCAGCATCATCTACTCCACCATCCTTGGCATCATAGCTTCAATCTCCTACTACATCATCATATCCATCATCCAACTGTTCAACAAAAACTTCATTCCTGAAAATGCATTGCAACTCACCCTAGTCCTTGGAGTGGTAACTGCCCTGATCATCCATCCGGTGAGGAACCTGCTCGTCTATCTGGTAGATAGCATCATCATCCCCAAACGTCACCCCTACCAGACAACCATCAAAAACCTCAGCCATAAGCTGACGACCATCGTCAATCTCAAGGAGCTTGGCGATGAAGTGGTAAAGAACCTCAGTTCCGGCATGAAGACAGAGTGGGTAATATTTGTGGTTAAGCGCCTCGGAAACGGGGAGAGCTTTACCATGATATCCAACAGCAAGTGTCCGACCTCGCTTGAGGAAGGGGATGAAGTGATCTTCAATTTTTCTCCATACATGGAGCAAAAACTCCATAAGCTCAGAAGTGAAAACATCTCCTCAATTCTTAATGTCAAACCTGATGAGCAACGCTTTGAAGTATGCGAGCAACTGCCACCTTCTGATGTCCTTATCCCCCTGATCTTCAGAAATGAGATAGCCGGTTACATCCTCATCGGATTCGATTACTCAAAAGCCCTGATCAGTGCGATCGAACTTGAAGCGCTGGAGATCCTTGCAGCACAGAGTTCGCTTTCGCTGGAGAACGCCCTCTCCTTTGAGCAACTAAAGCAACAAGGTGATGAGCTGACCATTAGCAAGAACAAGATGGAAGCCATCTTCAACGGCATAGCTTCCCCTGTCTGCCTCATCGACATCGACTACACCATCATGGAAGCCAACACCGCCGCAGTCGCCTTTTACGGAAACAACAGGAAAGACCTCATCGGAAACAAATGCTATCGTGCTTTTTTCCAGCGTCAGAGACCCTGTCAGTTCTGTCAGGCCCTGGACTGCCTGCACAACGGAGCTATCGAGGAGACGGAGACAACGATTAAGGAGAGGGTCTTCTCGTTCCAGTTCCATAATGTGAAGGTACTGGAAAACTCCAAGCAGGTATTTATTGAGATCATCAACGACATCACCGAGCAGAAACGATTACAAGAGGACTTGGCGAAGACAGAGAAGATGGCTGGCATAGGGACTTTGGCAGCCGGCATAGCCCATGAATTGAACAATCCCCTTGCAGGAATACTCGGGACAGCTGAGATCATGCTCAGTGAGGTTGAAAAAGAGCATGTCCACCATGAGTATCTAGAGGATATACTCTCCTACTCCAAGACTGCCGCGGACGTCATTAAGGAGCTCTCACTCTATGCACGGAATGAGGAGGCAGAGAGCAATGAGAATCAGGCAGTTGAGCTTGTAAGGGTTCTGGAATTCGCCCTCAGGCTCGCCTTGCGTGGCATCGACTCACAGAACATCATCGTCAAGAGGAACTACCATGCCCTACCCTACTTGGAGGCGAATGAGGCCAAGATGCAACAGCTGTTTTTGAACTTCATTGTAAATGCCATCCAAGCGATGGACGGCAATGGCACACTCACCCTCTCCTGTATGGAGAGTGATGGCCTGATCAGTATCAAGATCGCTGATACCGGGTGCGGTATAGAAGAGGAGAGCCTCAACCAGATATTCACCCCTTTCTACACTACCAAAGCACCGGGTTCGGGTACAGGGCTCGGACTCTCAAACTGTTATAGCACCGTAGACAAGATGGGAGGAAGGATCAGAGTGAAAAGTGTTTTGGGTAAAGGTACTGAGTTCGCCACCACCTTCCCGGTAAATGATGAAAGAAGAGACACCATACGATTTGCCCTGGCCGATGACTCGGCAGGAATGAATGATGTGTTCTTCATCCAAAGGAAGGTGTTGATCGGAGAGAAAGGCTATCTTGAGGAGTCAATTCATCGCCAAGAGGATGAGAAGGCCATGCATATCCTTGCCTTCAAGGGTTTGCACCCGGTGGGGACAGTCTCCCTTATGACAAGCGAGCACTTCTGGCCTCTGCCCATAGCCGAATATTTTGACATAGAGTCCGTGCTGCAATCACGCAACTGCTCTGAGATCATACGCTTGGCGGTCCTGCCGGAGATGAGGAACACTTCAGCCTCCATAGGCCTGATCATCTTGGTATTCCTGCTTGCACGGAGCAAAGGGGTTGAGAACCTTGTCATAGATGTGTTTGCCGATGACCTGAAGACCATCAAGCTCTACAAGAAGTTTGGCTTTGAGGAGGTGGGGACCTACTACTCGCCTTCTGAGGTCACAGTGCTTACCCTCCAGAGCAAAAGTACCCTGGAAAAAGACAAGAAGCAGCTAAGGCACTTTGTACGCCCCCTGTTTGCCCGCCTCAGGCCGATGTTTGACTTTGGCTCCCTCACCCAGGGAGTGCTTGATGAGATGGACAGGATTCTCAGCGCCGATACAACCGATGAAACGGAAAAGATACCCGAAGGGGAGATCGTGATTGAGCTATAAGCGAAAGCATCTCACGTTGACCAAAGGCGCGTATGCTATTACAGTTGTCGCGAGGTGTTTACAGCTATGCATTTTACTACTTTTCAAGAGGTGGTCACCTACATGGAAAGCTTTACCAACCTGGAGAAGCAGACTGACCACTATACCACCAGAGTCTACCGTCTGGATCGCATGCATGCGATCCTTACCTATATAGGAAACCCCGAAAGAACATTCAAGACGATACATCTGGCTGGCTCCAAAGGAAAAGGTTCGACAGCTTCCTACCTGGCAAGCGGCCTCACCGCCCTTGGACACAAGACTGGCCTGTACGTATCACCCCATCTGGTTGACTATCGCGAGCGATTTACCCAAAGCGGCACCTTTTTCCCTGATGCCCTTCTTATAGAGGCTGGCAACGAACTTAAGAAAAGGCTTGAGGGTTTCAGCTTCAGCGACAAGTGGGGGGAGACCTATCCCACCACCTTCGAACTCTTCACAGCCTTTGCCTATCTGCTCTTCTTCCTAGCAGGGTGCCAGTGGGCTGTCATAGAGACCGGGCTGGGAGGCCGCCTTGATGCGACCAACACCATCACACCCGAGGCGTGTGTACTGTGCCCCATAGAGATGGAGCACACAAAGATCCTTGGCGATACCCTACAGAAGATAGCCTATGAGAAAAGCAAGATCATAAAGCACAAGGTGCCGTGTTTTATCGGCTATCAGGAGCCTGAAGTGATGGAGGTCTTCTGTAAGGAGGCACAAGAGCAGCAAAGTGAGGTGACCACCCTTTCAGATGAGCTTCTTACCTACAGCTATTCCATTACCAAAGACGGAGAGATCGTAGAGTACTGGTGGAAGGACAAGAGTCACGAAAGACTCACCCTCGCCATGAT
The DNA here is from genome assembly GCA_964431005.1 of uncultured Sphaerochaeta sp. Classification (GTDB taxonomy): domain Bacteria; phylum Spirochaetota; class Spirochaetia; order Sphaerochaetales; family Sphaerochaetaceae; genus Sphaerochaeta. Next base: position 4,035 of record CAYSIH010000042.1, read on the forward strand.
GGGAAAGGTGCAGGCTCAAAACTGTGCCCTAGCGCTCCTAGTACTCAGAAAACTAGGCCTCTTTGGGGAAGCAACCTTGGAGGCCCTCCAAAAGAACACCCTGCCCGGCAGATTTCAGAAGATAGGCGAGAATCCGGACATCTATCTTGATGGGGCCCATACCTCCCACTCGCTAGAGGCGTTGCTGGAGTCCTTCTCCTCCCTCTACCCTTCAAAGGGAAACACCATCATCTACGGAGCTTTGGAGGATAAGGACCACAGCCATATGGGGGCCATGGTCTTGGACCATTTCACCAAGGTAATCATCTCCACACCCGGAACCTTCAAAAAGAGCGATATAGCGCTCATTGAGCAGAAACTCCGTCTCTTAGCCTCAAGTCGAGCCTCAGAGTATGACATCCGGCTCCTTTCCGATAACAAGGAAGCCCTTATCACTGCAATGGCAAACACCGCACCTGATGAAGCTATCCTTGTCTGTGGTTCTTTCTACCTTGCTGGTGGGGTAAAAACAGCATACGATACCCTACGGAGAGATAATGTCGTTAAATTGGCGTGAAATTGCACTAATCCTAGAAGAACTCCCCCTGGAAGGCAGTAGTCTGCAATCTGTAGTCCAGCACGACTTCCATGCTCTGAGCTGGCACCTATACCACCCCAGCCACGGGAGGTGGGTGCTGTATACGGAGGTAGGAACCCCCTATAGCCGTATGCATATGGCCACTCGCCCCATAGCTGTACAGCAGATGGGCAAGACAGCCAAACTCCAGCGCTTTGTGCAGTTCAGCCGGGCCAACCTTGAGGGTTCCAAGATCATAGCTGTGATGCAGACTCCCTTTGACCGTATGGTGACCCTCAAGCTGGACAACCACGGACAGGTGCTCTTCCTTCACCTGCGCTTCTACAGCGGCCCTGGGGCTAATATATTCATCACCGATGAAGATAACACCATATTGGACCTGCTGTACCGCCGCCCTAACCGCGGCGAGAGAAGCGGCTCCACCTTTATCCCTCCTGAAGAGAGGGACGATGATGGGGGTAAATTCATCATACGTGAAAGAGCCGAAGGCTCCTTCAACCGCCAGATAGAGGAAGAGTATGGCCAGGCCAGCAACACCCAGACCCTGGAAGAGCTGCTCATCAAGGTACGACGAAAACGAGACAGGGAGATTGAGCAGATAGAGTCTACCTCCGCTTCACTTGAACGGAACATGCTTGAAAGTGGAAAATACGAAAAATTTAAGAAGATGGGGGATCTGCTCAGTGCCAATGCCCACCTGATAGAAGAGCACGCCCGCTCCATCGAGGTCGACGACTGGGAGAGCGGTGAGAAAATCTCCATCCCCCTGAAAGAGGGCCTCCGCTCCAGCCTTCAGATACAAGCCTACTACGACCGTTACCAAAGATCCAAAGGGACCTTTGATAACGCCAAGAGGGAGTATGAGAAGGTACAGCAGGAACTGGAGGCGAGTGTTGCCAAGTATGCAAGGCTGCTCACCTCCTCAGGCGATGAGAAGACAGATATACGCCACCTGAAGCGTGAGCTAGGAAGCGAGACTGTAGACAAGGTGACCAAGGTCAAATCTCCAGGACTTACAATCCAAAGCGGACAGTTCACCCTTCTGGTGGGGCGCAACGCCAAGGAAAACGATGAGCTGCTGCGCCACTGGGTGCGAGGCAACGACTACTGGATGCATACTCGAGACACCCCCGGAGGATATGTATTCATCAAGTTCAAAAGGGAGAAGAGCGTCCCCTTGGATGTGCTCCTTGATGCTGCAAACCTCGCTATCGTCTTCAGCAAAGCTAAAAGCCAAGGCAAGGCTGACCTTTACTACACGCAGGTGAAATATCTGAGACGTCCCAAAAAAGGTAAGACTGGACTGGTAATACCCACCCAAGAGAAGAATCTCTCGGTAACACTGGACGAAGGACGCCTTGCAAGACTACTGTTGGAGGATGACAATGCATACAAGTGAACACCACACCATATTTTATCCACATGATCCGGAAATTCTCACCCGCCAGAGTGCAAAGAGGAAGGAACTGGGCAGTGAGGAGAACAAGCTGAAGAAACTCCCTTCTGCAATCCTCACCCCTCATGCCAGCTATGCCTATATCCTAGAGATGCTCCACCAAAGCTTCTCTGCTATGGCAGAGCTCAAGCCAAAGTTGGTGGTAATCCTCGGCTCCCTTCATCAGGAGCCCTTGGATGTGGACAAGCCGCACTTTCTTTTTGTTCCCACAGGTGAAGGCATCAAGCTTCCCCACACCACAGTTCATTATGCCACAGAGATACGCACTACGTTGCTTTCGCTTTTTGCTGATGCCGTCAAAGCGGAAAATAGCTATTTTGTAGAGGAAGCGGCAGTGGAGCTGACACTTCCCTTGGCAGATGCCTACGCCCAAGGCGTACCTGTCCTGCCCATACTCACCAATACCGTAGATGCCAAGGAGTGCAAAACTTATGCTGTGATCGTGGAAAAGATTGTAGCTCTTGTCCCTGAGACCCTGTTTATACTCTCTGCCAACCTCAATGCAAATCTCCCCTCAAAATTGGCAACAGAGCATGCCTCAACCTTGGTGAAGCTGTTGCAAGAGGGAGAGCCTTTGTTGGATAGTCTGCGTTCCAGGCAGATTTCCAGCTGTGGGACTGCTGCCTTTGAGGCCCTTCGTCATCAGAAGTGGGGAAAGAACGGGTGGATTTTCTCCTCCTTCACATTTGACGGTGAGCTTCTTTCCCGCCTTCCCCAAGAACATGTAACAAAAGAACGAATTGTCTGGCATGCCAGTGCAAAAATAAAAGAGGTCTGAGATGGTTGTTGCCCCGAAAGTCTTCACATCTGTCATTGAGCAGAAACCCTATACCTGTATCGCCATAGGCCCAACAGGGGTAGATCTTCCTTCCTACCTGTTGCAGGGCCAGAAAGAGCCCGGATACATCATCAGGCCAAACGAGAAACCAAAAGCGTGGTACTGGCAGGGATTGGCCGTAGCGGATGGAAAGCGATGTCTCTACTTCGAGAACCTCAACCTCTTTTCCATTACAGAAATCGCAACGACAAAACGTAGCGAGGCCCTCTCCCTGGTCAGGGAACTGGCCCAAGCTCTTTCAATCCTCCCTGCCAAGTTCCTCGATCTTTCCAGCAATGTCCTCCCCCTTTGGAGAATCTGGGGTATTGAGGAAGGGGGATTTCTCATCCTAAGCCAAGACTTGGCTGACCTGTTCTCTTCCTGTGCAGAGGAGGAAGTACGCTACAACATGGTATCGGCTTGGGTGCATCACGGCATCCACATCCCCTTTGCCCTATCGGACCAGATGACCCAACTGCTCTACTTTGCTGTAGCAGGCTTTCCCCCCTTTGGGGCAAGTGAAACCCGCGAAGATCGCTTCAGAGCACTTCCCTTGAGCATGGCTAGCGTGGATCTCGAGCAGAGAACCACCTCCTTCATCGATACCACCCTACGTCTGGGCTTGTCTAAACAGCGAGATGCCAGCGGCAACTTGGAAAGTCAGAAAGCCCTCGCCTGGTTTTTACAAGCTACAGATGACCTCGTGTGGAATCTCCAAGACCGGACAGAGGCACCGACCTATGAAGAGATGAAGAGAGTTAGCTCAAGTGCATCATTTCTGGAAAATCAAAACAAACGTTCAGACCGAAGTATCTTCTGGAGGCAAAAGGGGTGGATTGTTATCAGTGTGGCCCTTACCGTCATTTTGGTAGTCTGGTTTGCCACAGGCAGGATCAAGGATGCAATTGCCCCCCCCTACACGGCTGGAATGGTTGCCCAAGAGGTCATAGAAGAGTACTACCTTGCACAAAATGAACTTGATCTGCAGAAGATGGAGGCATCGCTGGCCAAGAAGGTGAAAAACCCTGCGGCCATGGAGGTGACCAACCTCTTTGTCTCACGGCAGACCCGCAAGGCTTATGAGGGCATAACAACCCAGATAGACCCCACTGTTTGGATAGAGAGCGGCAGGCCCCCCTTACTGGAAGGCACCTTCCTCTATGGGGTTTCCGACATAGATGTCAGAGCGATCAACAGCGAGGAATATGAGGCTACTAGCATCCTCTACTCCCCATATCCGTACTTTGAGGATCAGGAAAGCACTATGGTTGAGGAGGGGGAGATAGTCATCTTTAGGTATAAACAGGTACAGCACTTTACTGTAGGTGTCAGCAAGCGGGGATGGCTTGAGATCACCTCCCTTACAAATCAGAGCCTAGAGAGACTGGATAACATGAGGATACCTACCTACAAGAGGGAGACCAAAGCTATCGGTACGCCTCAATAAGTGAGAGTATCGGCTTCTTGTCTTTTGGATTCATCCATGTCACGTCAGCAAAGCTCTTGAAGAAGGTCATCTGTCGCTTCGCATAGTAGCGACTATTACGTTCGATCTGAACGCCCACCATTGAAAGGGAGGCTTCACCGCTCTTTCTCGCCTGAAAGAACTCCTTGTAGCCAATACCTTGCAGACCGGGCCACAACTCATCTGCCCCCATCTCGATGAGGCCTCGGATCTCTTCAACCAAGCCTTCAGCGAACATCTGCTCCACCCTCATTGCGATGCGCTGTTTCAGCTCATCACCCTCACGCCATAGGCCGAGGACCAAGGGCTTCATACCGTTACGAGGTGTGGAGGGTATGCTGTAGCTGCTCAGGGGCTGCCCTGATCCTTCATAGACCTCCAAGGCGCGCGATACCCTGTACATATCCGATGGATGGATCCTTTTGGCAGAGGGAGGATCAACTTGGCAAAGACGCTCAAATGCCCAGGCATCCCCACGTTCTTTAATCTCTTGGGCCAGGCGTTGGCGTACACCCTCATCACTGGGAGGAGCTTCAGCCAAGCCAAAATAAAAATGTTTGAAATAGAAGGCAGTGCCACCACTGAGGACAGGGATTTTTCCTTGTGCGTGGATCTCGCGGCATGCCTGGTCTGCGAACGTGACGAAATCCCCTACGCTGAACTGCTGCCAGGGATCAAATATGTCGATAAGATAATGATTTATTGCTTGGAGTGTTTCAGCATTGGCCTTGGCCGACCCTATATCCAAATGTCTGTACACTTGGATCGAGTCGGCATTGACCACTGCATATTTCTCCGGATCGAGATCCATAAGAAGTTCAGTTTTCCCCACGCCCGTGGGGCCAAACAGGAAAATTACAGACTCAAAGGGATTAGAGCAGGTCGGGGGCTTCGTAGTGAATTTCACCGTTAAGGGCTCTTTTGAGTACTTCACTGACAATTTTGCCATTGTTTTCCTCGATCTCCTGACCACCACAACCGGGATTACTCAAGATGATAGCCTCTTTGATGGCTACACAAGTAATCTCGTAAATATTTCCCTCATAATCAATAAGGGTGTCTAATGGAATGCTCACTATCGATTCTCCTTCTACTAGGTGATACAACTATATCACTATAATGAATAACTCTAAGAATGTACATAGCTCAAAAAGCGTGCCTGTACCCGAAGCGGACAAATTGAGCGGTGCTGTTTTCCAGAAGGTCTGATGAAGCTGTCCCTTGCAGCCACTTCCACTGCTTTGGCAGATAGCTAAGCTCACAAAAGAGGATATCCATCACAGAGGGGGCCTCTAAGGAGAGCTGCAACGTAATACCTGGCTGCAAACAGAGTGCCTTCTCATACTCCCAACCAACCCGTATGGTGGGACCGACTCCTACTGCCACAACAGTGCTGAGCTTTTTCTTGTACAAGAGGTTCATGCTTGCAACAGGGGTGCTGTACCAGATCTCCCCACTATCCAAAGCCCCTAGAAGAGGCAGGGAGACAGAGAGGTTCTGATCGATCGACTTCGTGAGAAAGCCCACCTCCACTGAAGTGGATGTGAACGACTGACCCACCCCCAGATAGGGGGCAGCAGGCAAGAGCGCAAGCATAAGCGAAAAAAGAAAAATCACTGCGATGGACTGTTTCATATGTATCTCTTTTACAGCAAGGTCCTTGCTCTGGCAATAATCAAGGAGGCCACTTCTTCTGGTTGAAGGTGTGTGGTATCGATGACCATATCAGCTACTGAGGTATCACTATTGTCGATTCCATAGAGACGTTCGTAGCGTGCACTGTCATTCTTGTCCCGTTGTACGGTTTCGGCAAGGCGTTGGGAAAAGATTCCCCCCTCGCGTTTGAGTACCCTTTTAGCCCGTTCCTCTTCTGTTGCCGTAAGGTAGATTTTTAGATCAGCCTCCTTGAGCATCCAGATGGCAAGACGACTGCCCAGAACACAGTGCTCCACCGCTAGGGCCATCTCAACCTGACGGCGGTCTACCTCAAGGTCATATGCATCGCTCTGTTCTGCAAGTCTGCAGAAATCCCAAAACTCAATGCCTTGCTCCTGGGCAAGGGTACGGAAGGTGAAGTTGATCATGACAAAGCCCAAGGCTTCTGAGACCATACTGCTTACAGTGGTGTTTCCACACCCACTTTTTCCACTGATGGCTATGCGCACGTGATGCCCCTACTCAATGTTGCGAATCTGTTCGCGAATATTTTCCAGGCCGTCCTTCATACGGACAACCTGAAGATTCATCTCCACTATCTGGCTTTTGCTGCCGATGGTGTTGATCTCCCTAAGCATCTCCTGACAGAGAAAATCCAAGCGTTTGCCCACAGGATCATCCGCCTCAAGCAGGTTGAAGAACTCCTTCAGATGAACGTCCAGCCTCTTGATCTCCTCATTGACTGAGTATTTGACCAGCATGACTGCAACTTCAGAGAGGATCCTATTCTCGTCATAGTTTTGGTCGGCGAGCATCTCGTCAAAACGGGATCGCAAGTTGGTCTTTACCAGATCATCCAGCTCAGCGGCATGGGAAGCAATGATGGTATGGCCCTCTTTAATGATCAGGCCCATCTTCTTCAGATCAGATTTCGTATGGGAGCCTTCACGCTCCTTACTCTGCTCAAACTGCTCCAAGGCTGTGGCTAGGGTGGAAAAAAGGGAGGCCCGATAGATTTCGCTATCACTTTGCCTTATGCTGGTGATCACCCCTTCGCTGCCTAAGAAATCAGCGAGTGTAGGTTTTAAGGCCTTGCCGCTGAGGGCTGCTATCTGGGCAAACGCTTCGCTATACCGTTTGACGGCAAGTGTATCCACCACTATCTCCATGTCGGAAGCGAGGGTCTTGATCCTGATATTCACCTCGACATGGCCACGGCTGGCTACTCTTTTCACTTCATTGTCTATCTCAATCTCAAAAGGAGCGAGATAGAAAGGGATGTTGTGGTTTATATCCAGATATCTGCTGTTATAGGATTTCAGTTCCACTGAGATTTGAAAATCCTGGTTCAACTCTTCACTTGATCCATACCCGGTCATGCTTTTCATCAAAGGCTCCTTCTTGAGAGAGCAATGCGCTCACTCAGGGCTCGGTTGTTACCAGCACCCATCGTAATACACAAATC
>CAYSIH010000043.1:0-11273 GCA_964431005.1 uncultured Sphaerochaeta sp.
TCATCTTCAGGGATAAGGAGAATGCTCCAACCCTTATGATAGGGCCAAGTGTTGGATTGCAGGTGAGTCTGTAACAGGAAGAAACTGGTAAAATACTACTTGGCGGGATTCACCAAAAGGTATTCTAATACCATTTTTACTAAAAAATGTAAGTATTAACTGCTATTAGACAATAAAATTGCACTATAAATACAAAAATATTTATATAAAATTACTTTGACAGGATGGTGTAATTGACATAAACTGTAACCAACTAGTTACTATTAGGATGACAATGACAAAACAAGAGATGAGAACTGAGGCAACCAAAAAAGCTATCCTGGATATTGCAGAACAGGAGTTCTCTGACAAGGGATTAGCTGGGAGCAGAGTCGATGAAATTGCTTCTAAAGCCAAAGTTAACAAAGCCTTGATTTATCGACATTTTGGCAGTAAGGAAGAACTCTATAAGGAGATTTTGGTCCGAGTATATCGACGACTTCGTGATATTGAGGATTCTGTCATTTCAAGCAATGCTGACTATATTTTGAAATTAAAGCATATTGTGAGAGTTTACTTCGAATTCCTCTACGACAACCCTAGTTTTGTACGAATGGTCATGTGGGAAAACTTGAATGATGCAAGATATTTCAAGGAGCTTGGTTTGCAAAGTATAAAGGACCCAATCATTCACGAACTCTCAAAGATAATTCAGGAAGCGAGTGAACAAGGGAAAATATCCGAAAGTATCGATAGCAACCAACTTATTATGACCCTTATCGCTTGCAGCTTTAACTATTTTTCTAATATGAAGACACTTTCCAATATTGTACATAATGATCTGTCACAACGTGATTACATGGAGAAACGAATTCAGGCGACTACAGAGATGCTTCTCTCCTATATGGAAGTGAATTAAGGATATGGACACACACATGGAAGCAGACAACATGAAGAAGAAGGCAAAGGCTCTCATAGGAAAGAATCAAGAAAGGATTGAAGCATTTGGTTCTATGCTTGTTTCAATGCCTGAACTCGGGTTCAAAGAAGTTAAGAGCAGTTCCTATATTCGACAACAGCTGCAAGACTTGGGGCTTGAGCTACAAGAGAGTTTTGCCCTTACAGGAGTGAAAGCGCTTTTGAAGGGACGTTCTCATCATGCCAATATTTGTTTGTTGAGTGAGCTTGATGCAGTTATGAGTCCAGAAAACCCATTGGCATCTCCTGATGGTGCGGCTCATGCTTGTGGGCATAGCACACAGAGCACTCAAGTCTATGCTGCTGCCATTGCCTTGACTGCGTTGCAAGAAGAGTTGGATGGAGATGTTACCTTCATGGCGGTTCCTGCAGAAGAGTTTTTGGATTTGCAATACCGCCTCTCATTACGTGATGCTGGGAAAATTTCCTATATATCTGGAAAGCAAGAGATGATTGCCTTGGATATTTTTAAGGACGTGGATATGGTCATCATGATTCATGCACAGCCCAATACTCCAGAATTCAAGGTCTTTATTGGTGGTGGCAGTCTGGGTTTCACGGCTAAGAATATCCAATTCCAAGGGAGGGAAGCTCATGGAGCTGCCCCCTTTTCAGGTATCAATGCCCTGCAAGCAGCAACTCTTGCTCTGACAGGGATCAACGCAAACAGGGAGACTTTTTCTGAGGAAGAGCGAATACGGATTCATCCTATCCTGACCAAAGGGGGAGATGTCGTAAATACAGTTCCCTCAGACGTGAGGATGGAAACCTATGTTAGGGGTTCACATCGCAAGGCAATAGAAAAGGGGTGCATTATCGTAGACCGATGTGTCCATGCAGGCGCCTTGATGATGGGAGCTCAGGTCCATGTGGAAACCATCCCTGGGTATCTGCCACTTAACCAGGACCCATTGTTAGGTGAAGCATTTGCTACAGAGGCCCAACGTGTAATGGGTTCTGATTGTGTTGTAAGGGGTGTGGATATGATTGGCTCAACTGATATGGGAGACCTCTCCCATCTGATGCCTTGCATCCAGCCCACCATGGGTGGCTTTCTAGGAGATGCTCATGCCAAGAACTTCAGGCTTTGTGACTCCTCTAAAAGTTACCTGCTCGGTGGTGAAATTCTAGCAAACCTGGTCATTGAACTTTTGAAAGACGACGCTGCTCTTGCAAAGACTATCCGATCATCCTTTGTCCCATTGATGGACAGGGATGCATATCTGAAATATTTAGAAACATAGAAGGAGAAAGCTCATGTGGGGAAAGGAAAAACTTGATTCATTACTTACTGAACCATCAGAGAGGCTGGTCGATGATATCAAGAAGATTGAAGGTGATATCATGGTATTGGGTGCTGGTGGAAAGATGGGCCCGACAGTCTGCTTTTTGGCGCAAAAAGCGGTGAAAAGAGCTGGTCTGGACAAGAAGGTCTACGCCGTATCAAGGTTTTCAGATCCAGTAAAAAGAGATGAATTGAAAAATGCGGGAATTATTGTCCTTTCCGCTGATTTGCAAAACCCAAAAGAGATTGCAAGTCTTCCAGTAGTAAAGAATATCATTTTTATGGCAGGACGGAAGTTTGGGACAGATGGTAGTGAATGGCAAACTTGGGGCATGAATGCAGTAGTACCTACATTGGTATGCGAGCATTTCAAGGGTTCTACCTTTGTTGTGTTCTCTTCGGGAAATATCTATCCGTTGGTCTCTGCCAACAGCGGAGGTGCCATCGAATCCCTTCCTGTCAAACCTATAGGTGAATATCCGCAGAGTTGTTTGGCTCGTGAAAGAATATTTGAGTATTTTTCACATGCCCATGGTTCGAAGGTGCTTATTTTTCGGTTGAATTATGCAATAGCCCTTGAATATGGAGTCATAAGTGACATTGCGCAGAAAGTAGCTGATAATAAGCCCATAGACCTTTCCAATGGGTGCTTCAACTGCATCTGGCAGGGAGATGCAGGCGAGTTTGCAATTCGTTCTTTGCTTCTTGCAGACAACCCTTCTGAAATCCTGAATGTTACAGGGCCTGAGATTGTGGGAGTGCGCGATACAGCCTTGAAACTTGGAAAGCTATTAGGCAAGAGTCCCATATTTGTTGGAGAGTCAAATAATGATGCATACCTCATTAATCCAGGAAAAGCTTTATCAACGTTTGGATATCCCCAGGTCAGCTTGGACACAATGATAGAGTGGCAAGCCCAGTGGATACTCGATGGTGGGCATAGTCTCAACATGCCGACTCACTTTGAAGAGCGAAAGGGGAGTTACTGATGCACGACCATAAGCGAGCTCTTTCATTGCTGAAACAAGGGATTGTCATTCCTGCAACTCCCTTGGCTCTAACTGAGGATCGTGCTTTTGATAGTAAGACCCAACGGATATTGATGCGCTATTATCTTGCAAGTGGTGTTGGTGGGATAGCAACTGCTGTGCACAGTACTCAGTTTGCTATTCGTGATCCTGAATATGCGTTGTTTGAGCCTGTGATCAGATTGGTCAGTGAAGAGATTGATAGATATGAAGAAAAGACTGATTCTTGTATCGTCAAGATTTGTGGTGCTTGTGGCCCTGTAAAACAAGCAGTACAAGAAGCCTCATTGGCCAAGTCCCTAGGATATGATGCAGTTCTGTTAAGCCCGGGAGGTTTGAATCATCTCTCGGAAAATGAAATGCTAGAGCGAACTAAAATGGTGGCTGAAGTTCTTCCTGTCATTGGGTTTTACCTACAAAGTGCAGTAGGGGGAAGGGTGTTCAGCTACGAGTACTGGAAGGCTCTTGTTGAGATTCCCAATCTGATAGCCATCAAGTGCGCAAGCTTCAACAGGTATACGACCCTTGAGGTCATGCGAGCTGTCGCCTCTTCATCCCGACCTGATGAAATCACCATGTACACCGGCAATGATGACAATATTGTCTCAGACCTCCTTACCGACTATAAGGTCATGACCCCTCATGGTCTTGTCAGCAAGGGTTTTGAGGGAGGGCTGCTCGGGCACTGGTGTGTCTGGGCAAAGAGTGCAGTACAGCTGCTCTCTTCCATACATGAGGCGAAAAGGAAGGGGACAGTGCCCAGTGAGCTGCTCTCCCTAGGGGCGGAGGTCACCGATATGAATGCAGCTGTGTTCGATCCCAAGAACAATTTTGCAGGGTGCATCCCAGGCATCCATGAGGTCTTGAGACGGCAAGGCCTTTTCCAGAATAGAATATGTCTCGACAAGGAAGAAGTATTGTCCGAAGGACAGATGGAGGAGCTCGATCGGGTGATCGCAGCCTATCCCCATCTGGTCGATGATGCGTTCATCCGGGAACACCTTGCATCATGGATGCAGGGTCTGTAGGTCTACAGTAAGAGAATATGCACGTGTGACGTGTATTAGATACAGAATAAGAGGAGTAAAGGTATGAAAAAGACAGTAGTTGTCCTATTGGTTTTGTTTGTAATGTTCTCAGGCTTCGCAGGAGGGGCTGCTGAGAAAGGTGGTAAGGCTACCCTTGACGGTCCTATCAAGATAGGCAGTATCCAAGACCTTAGCGGTGGTGCCTCTACAGCTGGCCAGCCCAATGCATGGGGTGCTGAGTACGCTGTGAAGATCCTTAACGAGAAGGGTGGCATCCAGGGCAGAATGGTTGAGATAACCACCATGGATTGTAAGAATGATGCGGCCGAAGGTGTTACCAGCTATCGTAAATTGGTAGATGAAATTGGTGTGGTCGCTATTATTGGTCCTCCTCTTTCCAATCCTGCCGCTGCTTGGGTAGAGATGTCTGAAGAAGACCAAATTCCTATTGTTGGACACTTCATGGATGAGGTATGTACTACCAATCCAGAAACTGGGGAGGCCTATCCGTACATGTTCCTTGCAGAACCCAGCAGTGCCACCCAGAGCTATTGTATGGCAGAGTTTGCCTTGAAGAAATTAGGTGCGAAAAGTGCTGCTACCCTATATAATCCAGGCAATGCATTCGCAAAGAGCCAGGCTGCTCCCTTTGTTGACTACATGCAAAAAAATGGGGGAAAAATTCTAACGGAACAAACCTTCTCTTGGGCTGATAAGGATTACAGTGCCCAAGCCATTCGTATTGTTGCAGCCAATCCAGACGTGGTTTTTGTTTGTGATTATCTTCCACAAAACGTGACAAGTTATGATGCTTTGAGAGATGCAGGATTCAAGGGTGCCATCATTGGTGCGAATACACTTTCTCTTCCCTTTGCCAATATGGTTAAGAACAATGTATATGATGTCTTCTTCCTGCAAAACTATGATATGCTCAATCCAGATGTGGGCAATTTCTATGAATTGGTATCTTTGCACATGAAGGAAACCAATACTGCAAGTCCTGCAGCCAATGTAGGGTTTGGTTGGGATGCCGTGCAGGTTCTCGCCTCTGCAATGGAAAAGGCAACTGACCCTACCGACGGCAAGGAGGTCGCCGCTTTGTTGAGTAAGACCACCGGTGTCGTGCTCAGTAGCGGTTCCACTATCACCATTGACGCTGCAACACATAGGCCCAATAATATGGGAATGTATATTGCTGACTATGATGCCAACAAGAACCTTCGTATTGTCGATTATATTGAAGTCAACTAGTATACCCTGTGACTAATCAGTACAGGTGGATGGGAGCAATCCCATCCACTTGATAAAGGATTGTGGAATGATTTTTCAACTCTTGATAAATGGGATATCTCTTGGAGCCGTATATGCTTTGATTGCAGTAGGGTTTGCTGTGGTATTTAGTGTACTGAAGTTCAGCAATTTCGCCCATGGAGGGATGATCAGTGCATGTGCCTACATGGGATTCTTCTTTCAGCGGGCTTTCGATCCCGCCCCTCCCATATTTGTAACAATTCTGGTTACAGGGGTTTTTGGTATGCTTTTGGCCCTATTCCTCGATCTTATTGCGTATAGGAATATCAGGAAGCATAAGAGCCCGGGGATATATTATTTTCTTTCATCGCTCACAATTTCAATTATCATAGAACAAATATTGAATATCAGATTTAGCAAAAACCCATATGCTTTTCCCAATATCTTTGAAAGCACATTTTTTATGGTTGGGAAGTTAAGAATCTCCACAATGGATACCATGATCATGGCAGTATCGCTGCTCATTTTAGTTGCATTGGTATTGTTGATACAAAAGACAAAGATGGGGCTCGCTATTAGGGCTGTTGCTATCAATGCTGACACCAGCCGCTTGATGGGCATTAACAGTGGTGTTGTGGTTGTGATGATATTCCTCATTGCAGGGTTTCTTGCAGGGGTAAGCGGTGTCATGCTTGGAGCAAAATATTCTGTATACCCTGACTTAGGGCAAACTATGATGGTCAAGGGGTTTATAGCTTCTGTTATAGGGGGCCTTGGTAGCTTGGGTGGAGCAATTGCTGCTGCAATTATTCTTGGGATTGTGGAAATGTTGTGGACATACTTTTTTGGTGCTTTCTCAGCTCCAGTCATGCTGTTTGTCATCATGCTGCTATTTTTAATCATTCGACCACAGGGAATTTCTGGCAAATTTGCCAAGGAAAAGGTGTAGGAGATACTTATGAGTAATTATCAATTGGGTCTAATCATAAACTCCTGCATTTCTGTAATTACCGTTACAGGAGTTTTTGCAGTTACTGGGCTTGCAGGAATGTTTTCACTTGGACAGGCTGGCTATCTTGCTATCAGTTCATATGTGACCTTTATTCTGGCAAGGACCTTTGGTCTGCCTATTTTTGTGACAGCTTTCATTGGTGTGGGTCTGAGTGCCCTTTCTGCATATGTTATCAGTGTGCCGACACTCAAGCTGAGAAAGGATTATTTTGCCTTGATCACCATGGGGTTTGGCCAGATGGTGACTGCAATGATTGTTCTGTTGGAAAAATACACCAATGGATCGATTGGATACTCCAAAATCCCTAAGGTTAAGTCTTTGTTTACTATAGTGATAATAATAACTGTATTAGTGGTATTTTGCATTCGTAACCTTAAGTATTCACGGTTTGGCAGGATGTGTATTGCCTTGAAGAGTGACGAGATAGCGGCAAAGAGTTTCGGTATCGATGTCTATAAGCTGAAACTACGGATGTATGTGCTTGCCTCTTCCATAGCAGGGGTTGCCGGGATCCTGTACGGACTTAAGAACCGTGTCATACTGCCCGACTCGTTTGGTTGGAATCTCTCTGCGGAGATGCAGATCTTCCTCTTCTTTGGGGGTACTAACTCCATAACAGGAGCAGTCTTCTCAGGGTTCTTCCTGAAGTTGATGCCAGAACTGTTTAGGACGGTAAAGCTGTTCGGGCAAAGCCTCCAGGAGTACAGGACCATCATCTACTGTGTTCTCATCTTGCTAGTCATCAACTTCAGGCCCAATGGGATGATGGGAGAACACGAACTGTCGTTTGCCTGGGTCAAGAGACTGTTTGCCAAGAAAAGGGGAAATATGAAAAAGGGGACGTCTCGATGAGAGAACCTATTTTGAAAGCTAACGACCTGTCCATGTCCTTTGGTGGTGTCAGAGCTGTGAACAAGTTTTGTATGGACCTGTATCCAGGGGAAATCCGAGGTATCATCGGACCGAACGGTGCAGGGAAAACCACCATATTCAATCTGTTCTCCCGTATCTACCAACAGGATTCGGGGTCTATCGAGTTTGCCGGAAATATCATCGACGCAAAGAACCAAATCCAAGTGGCCCAGATGGGGTTGGCCAGGACTTTTCAGAATATCAGGTTGTTCTCAGGGCTCTCTGTCCTGGACAACGTCAAGGTCTCCCTGGACTTTTCAGGGAAGTACAACCTCTTTGAGGCGATGTTCCTTCTTCCCAGAAGGTTCAAGCAGGAAAAGGAGACCAAAGAACGGGCCTATGAGTGCCTGTGCTCCCTTCGGTTGGATCAGTATGCATCTTTGAAGCCTTCGAATCTCCCGTATGGTCTCCAACGGCGGGTCGAGATAGCCAGAGCCTTGGTGAGCAACCCTAAGGTGTTGCTCCTTGATGAGCCTGCAGCGGGTCTCAACCCAGAAGAGGTTTTTGAACTGATTGATTTCATCAATGAGCTTCATGCACAAAACCCACAGATAGCTATCCTTGTTATTGAACACAGGATGGACTTGATCATGAACCTGTGCCAGTACCTCTATGTGCAGAACTTCGGGAATACTATTGCTGAAGGTATCCCTACTGATATCCAGCAGGACAAGGCTGTGCTCTCTGCATACCTTGGGGAAGAGGAGGCCTAGGCATGGCACTATTGGAAATTAAGGATTTGAAGGTCTCCTATGGTATGGTCAAGGCGTTGCATGGCCTTGATATGAAGATTGAGGAGGGTAAGGTCACCACCATCATCGGATCCAATGGGGCGGGAAAGACAACCATCATCAACGCCATCTCTGCGATGGTGGGGTATACCGGGGAGATCCTCTTTAAGGGGAAGCCTCTTCCCCTTAGGAGCAACAGGGTTGTCCGTAGGGGGATCTTGCAGGTACCTGAAGGCAGGAGGGTGTTCGCTGGCCTGACTGTAGAGGAGAACCTCCTTGTGGGAGCGTACTCCCTTAAGGACCGCAAGGAGATACCCTCCTTGCTACAGCAGCAATATGCACTGTTTCCCCGTCTTGAAGAACGAAAAGAGCAGGATGCTGGAACTCTCTCTGGAGGTGAGCAACAGATGCTGGTAATCTGCAGGGCCCTCATGGGTAAGCCCACAATCCTCATGCTTGATGAGCCTTCCCTTGGCTTGGCTCCAATTGTAGTCAAAGAGGTGTTTGATACCATTGAACGGATCAGGAAGGAAGGGACAACAATCTTGCTTGTTGAGCAAAATGCCAACAAGTCATTGAGCATTTGTGATTATGGTTATGTCATCGAAAATGGTCGCCTTATCATGGAAGGTACTGGACAAAAGCTATTGGAAGATGGCCAGGTAGCTGATGCCTATCTTGGAGGGAAGAGGAGATAATCCGATTCTTTCACTCAAAGCCTTCTGCTCAAGATGATGATGACCCGGTATTCCTTAGGATACTGGGTTATCACTTCATAGCATAATATTCCATCTGATTTGTATCGCTTGATACTTGTACGACATTGTCCAGAAACATGTAATGTTAAGCAAGGAAAATTTATAAATGTGTAAGAATCATAAGCACTTTCCTAAGTGCATCGCTTAGTCTGTTCCACAATAGATCTAGGCACAATTATCATATGCAATTTCCCACTATCATAGAATAGTGGGAAATTGCATAGAAGAAACAGACGGAAGTCTATAGCCTCAATGTGTTCATTAATGTGGTGATATCGTGTTAAATCGATCAGACAAAATAGAAGGACTGCCACTAACATGAGGCAGTCCTTCACAATACAACGCTTATTGAAAGATAGGAAATCTTACAAAAGATGCGCTATTGCTTTGGAAACTTCTTCTGCTGCTTCCAACACGATTGTGCGCTGGACATCAGGAGTTGCATTGCGTTTCCAGTTTTCCAGGTTTTCAGTAAAGTGCTTGCTATCACTGGCTTCCCTTTCGGCGGAATACCGTACCCTATGAGCATAGCCATTAGAGCCGGATAATCCATACGCGTCTTCCTGAATATCTGAAATATTTAGAAGCTCTGCGAAATTAATAGTACTGGAAACCAAAAATACCTCAGGAGTTATTGTATACGTGCCTGTGTAATAGGTCCTGGTTCTACTCAGTCTATTCTTTGGACGTTGGAGAATGGTTTTCCCATTTTGGACATCAACAACAAAATAACTCAGATCCAACTTTGTCTGTTTGCTATACTTTTTCCAAGTAAGATCCAAGACATAGGGTTGGTCTTCGGCTGAACCTTCGAAACTATCGGTATGTCTGTCTTCTAGAATAGGTTTTGCTTCAAGATTGGCAAATGCTGCATATATGACCAGATCAGCACCAATTTCCTTGCCGAATTCCAGTACACCAGTACTATTTTTAATGGCTCCTGAAGCACTATCCATGAAATTTTCACCAGTTGCGAGAAGATCCCAAGCCTGGTAGGCGAGGTCAATGTCTCTACCCTGATGGAATTTTACCCATTTGCTATCTTTTATAACACCCGCTCTGAACAATTCTCCCATAGAACTGGAGGTTCCTGCTTCCATATCAAGATCAACAGGGGTTACGACATAGATATCAAATGTTGCCTCATTGTAGGCCTGTTGTAAAAGAGCATTCAAATCTGGTAAGGGGCATTGCACTCCGGAATAGATATTTTTAACAAACTCAAGATTGGTAAAAGCCTGTCTGTATCCAGCCAATGTTTTTGTCTGCATGTTAGACACGGCGGAATCATAGTAAATTTTTCCTGCTTGATCTCTGGCTGCTGACAATTGTGCAGAGTAATCAACTACATCGATGGTAAAGCTACTTCCACCAGCGGAAAAACTTTGTAAGTTGTTGGAAGTAATGATGGTGTACATTTTGATCAGGTTGAGATAATTATCATACACAATGGCAAAGGAATTACCCTTGGCAATCTGCTTCTGCTCACTGATCAAGGAGTTGTAATAGGCATCACCATCAGCAATAAATTGCTTGAGCAAAACAGCAGCATCTCCATTCTTGTATTCGCTGGATAATAAAGCTGAAGCCGCACTATCGACAGCTTCCACATACTTGTTCTCTTTTGCCCTGTTTTTCGCATTACCTAATTCCATAGATGCAACTAAGGAAGAACAGCTAGTAAATACGAATAACACCGTAAGACTGATAATCAATAATCTAAGTCTTGTTTTCAAGATATACTCCTTGGGAAAAATGTAGGTAATTTTCATACTTTGAAATATTCAGTTCGGTACTTAAATATATAGAAAATAAAGAGCTGATTATTATTCTGCCACAGAGAAAGATTCTTGGTTTATGATCTAGTAATCCTATAGGTTTTATAAATGTATCTTGATGATCAAGATTGCCCAAATGCTAACAAAGCTGAATATATGCGTTGTCTTGCCCATCAAGTGCTTCGTCCAAGTTGACTGCTAGGTCTTCTTGAAGATTAGCAATGTACCTGTTGTTCTCTTCTCTGAGTAAGTGAACATCATACGACACTCGTAAGAAGAGAGCTGTTTCTGAAAGTAACAATTCTCTTGTTTTTCATATCAAAAAAGAAGCTGCTTCCACTCTGAAAAGATCAGAGAGGAGGCAGCTTCTTTTGGTTATACTGTTGAGCGTTATCTTTTACTTCCCCTTGATATGGGTAAGGAACTCATCAAAGCCAGTTTCCTGCTCCTGTGGCTCATAGTCAACCAGAGGGTAGTTCTCCATGACATAGTCGATATCCTTGTCCCCGCGCCCTGAGAGGTTCACCAGGATC
>CAYSIH010000044.1:0-11267 GCA_964431005.1 uncultured Sphaerochaeta sp.
AAACGGTACTTTAGAATTATTGTCAAATAATGCTCTAGGATTCGCTCTGTTAGGCGTTAGTGTTGACCATCCCTGTGTGAAAATTCTAGCATAATATGCAAGCCCCACCTGCTATGGCAAAAGCTATAGCAGGTGGGGTATCTCTTTCTATACTGGCTTACCTCGCAAAGAGAGCTTCATTACCACAAAGAGGTCCTTTGGGTAAGAGTGCTGTGCTTTGCATTGAAGACAAGGGAAAACAGAAGTTCAAGACATAAAAATATTCCCCGCCAAGCAGGGAATATTCTGGATTCAATCCTTCCCTTAACAAAGGGAGGATTGGGTAGCGTTCTCGTTAGGTCCTAAAGATCAGCCTTCCATAGTCCATGCAGGTTGCAGTAGGCAAGAACTGCGATGGGCTTGTCGTTCTCAATGCAAAAGGTTACCTGAGGCTTGCCGTCAATGACGGGGTTCTTCCTCTGTCCACCTTTTTCTGTCTCCAGATAGATCCAACTGATGTGGTGCTCTTTTGTCATGGGATGGTCTACTGATCCGACATTGACAGTAACGATATTCTTATCAACGGTTGCTACAGGAACATGTTTTTCTTTGGCTGCATCAACGGTGTTTACTGTCAAAGTGGTCATCTCTTCTCCACAACAGGAAAGAGTTGGCCCCCTGTCAATGATTTTAGAGGCAATGTTTCCACAAATTTCGCAAATGTAAAATTCTTGATTTTTCATAAGTAGTCTCCTTACGCCTAAGTATACTAAAAATATGGCCATCCGTACAGGGAATGCTTTCCCTACTGAAAGGGAATCGTATTATTGCATAAGGTGATTCCCCTATCTCGAAAAGGATTTTCAATACCTACAACCTGGGGCAACATACGAAGCAATGCTAGCAAAGTTGGTTTTCTAACCCTGGGAGTATGTCAAACATACCCCTGGGCTATCATGGCTTCGGAGACCTTAAGGAAGCCTGCAATATTGGCACCGTCGACAAAGTTGTTCTTCGTGCTGTACTTCTCTGCAGCTGCACCTATGTTACTGTAGATGTTCTTCATGATGGTCAGCAGCTGTGCATCGACTTGGGCAGGGGTCCATTGCAGTCGTTGGCTGTTCTGTGCCATCTCAAGACCGGAGACTGCAACACCTCCTGCGTTGGCGGCTTTCCCTGGTGCGAGCAGGACACCCCCATCCATCAGGATCCCCTTTGCCTCCAGTGTCGTAGGCATGTTTGCCCCCTCACCAACAAGCTGTATCTTGTTGGCGACCAGGTTCTTTGCATCTTCAGCATTGATCTCGTTCTGCGTTGCGCAGGGAAAGGCGTAATCGGCCTTTACATCCCACAATGGGTTCGATAGTGCAGAGCCATCATGGCTGATATAGGTAGCTTCCTTGTATTTCTGCTTATACTCAGCAATGCGACCCCGTCTGACATTCTTCAAAGTCTTGATATAGGCGAGTTTTTGTTCGTCTATGCCGCTGGGATCAATGAGCACCCCGCTTGAATCGCTCATGGTCAGCACCTTGGCACCCATTGCCAGCAGTTTTTCTGTGGTGAACTGTGCTACGTTGCCACTGCCACTTACCAGACAGTTTCTGCCCTCAAGGCTCTTGCCTTGAGCTTCAAGCATCGCCCCTGCTAGATAGACCAAGCCGTACCCTGTAGCTTCAGGACGAATATAGGAACCGCCGAAGGAAGGACTCTTGCCGGTGAGGATGCCAACGGATTTGTTATGGATACGTTTGTACTGTCCGTACATGTATCCTATTTCCCTCGCTCCAACACCTATATCCCCGGCAGGCACGTCGGTGTCCTCACCGATGTGTCTGCCCAGTTCAAGCATAAAGCTCTGACAGAAGCGCATGATCTCCCCATCGCTTTTTGCTTTGGGGTTGAAATCACTTCCCCCCTTACCTCCGCCTAGAGTGAGGCCGGTGAGGCTATTTTTGAAAGTCTGCTCAAAGGCCAGGAATTTTAGGATGGAAAGATTGACAGAGGGGTGGAAGCGAAGGCCTCCCTTGTAGGGACCTAAGGCGCTGTTCATCTGGACCCTAAAACCACGGTTGAGCTGCATCCCCCCATCATCATCAAACCAGGGTACGCGGAAGATGATGACCCGTTCAGGCTCTACCATGCGCTCGAGCACCTTGTGATAGAGTATCTGTGGAATATCGTCGACGAGCTTGTCAATTGAGGATAGGAATGAGGTGACAGCTTGGATAAATTCAGGTTGGTTTGCATCGAGCTGGATCACTCGGTCCAATACTCGTTGGGTTGCATCATGCATGGTAACTCCTCAGCTTAGTGCATACTTATGCACGTAACTGTGTATAACAATACAGAAACCTTAATGCTTGGTAAAGCGTTTGGGACAGGAGGAAAATACGCTAAAAATCCTGGGGGTATGCGCTAATACTCATAGATTTGTGGCCATATTGAGCAGGAACGTAATGCTTAGGTTCTATAGCTGCTTCATCAGCAGAAAAGGGGGAAATGGGCAGGAGTGCAAAAAAAGATTTATTTTGCTCTCCTGCCCATTTTACATCCTCTTGCTTGTTTTATTCCACACCAAAGAACTCCTTTTTGGTAAGGAATCCTTTGGTGTCTTTAAGATTCCAAGCTCCTTTTATAGGGTTTCACCCTTTCTGAGACGCTCGATATTCTCCTTGAACGGAGGACGGATGATACCCCTTTCTGTGATGATTCCGGTGATATTCTGGTGCGGTGTCACATCAAAGGCAGGATTATACACCTCCATATCCAGAGGGGCTACCTGTGTATCTCCAACAAAGATGACCTCACTCTTGTCTCTCTCCTCGATGGGGATGAGTGAGCCGTCGGCGAGGTTGAAATCTATCGTTGATATGGGCACCACAGGGTAGAATGGCACCCCGTACTCCTTGCATATGACCGAAAGGGCGAAGGTACCCAACTTGTTTGCCACATCTCCATTGGCAGCAACGCGGTCCCCACCCAGAATGACCAGGTCTATCTTGCCATCACGGATCAGGGTGGCCGCAGCGCTGTCGGGGATCAGGGCAGAGGGAATCTTTGCCTCCATCAGTTCCCAGGCTGTCAGGCGGGCCCCTTGGAAGCGTGGACGGGTCTCATCAGCGTAGACGAAGATCTCCTTGGTATCATAGAAGGCTTCCTTGATGACTCCTAAGGCTGTTCCCCAACCTGCTGTGGCAAGGGCTCCTGTGTTGCAGTGGGTGAGGATGGTGGCCCCGTGTGGTATGACCTGGTTACCAATCCTGCCCATAGTCTTGTTAGTCTCGATATCTTCAAGGCGGATGGCATCAGCTTCTGCTTTCAGTATGGTGAGGACTTTTTCCTTTGGTTCCTTTTCAACTTCCAGATATTTTTTCCACATGCGTTCTATCGCCCATTCGAGGTTTACTGCAGTAGGGCGGCTTTTGGCAAGAAAGTCACATGCCTTTGTAAGTTCTGTCTTGAAATCTTTCTGAGAGGAAAACTGAACGGCTGCCATATAGACACCGTATGCTGCAGTAGCTCCTATAGCCGGTGCTCCGCGGACAACCATATCACGAATAGCAAACTCCACATCCTCATAGGTCTTGCAGGCAAAATAGGTGTAGGTGGCTGGCAGGACCCTCTGGTCTATCAGGTAGAGGGCCTCTTCTTTGAATTCAAGGGTAATAAACGATTCATCCATGGCGTGTTTCTCCTTTATTATTATCTGGTCTCTTATCTTTTTTGTATTGCTTCCCAGCTGGAGTTGACATCCCTTTGGATCTTAGCCTGGTCGAGACCTAGGACTTTACGTTTCTCCATGACCATCTTGCCCTGACAAAAGAGTGTATCCACATCAGAGGCTTGCGCTGCATAGACCAAAGCGCTGAAGGGGTCGTTAAGGGGTGTCAGGTGAGCCTTGTTGAGGTCCAGTAGGAGTATATCGGCCTCTTTTCCCACTTCCAAAGTACCTATTTTCTTATCGAGTCCTAGCGCCTTTGCTCCATTGATGGTTGCCATCTTCAGTATGTCAAACGGCTTTATGTTACCCAGGTGTCCTGAGAAAACTGAACTGAGCAATGAAGCGATATGCATCTCCTCAAACAGGTTCTGGTTGTTGTTGCTGCTCGAGCCGTCACATCCTATGGCTACGTTGATAGAGTTTTTCAGGAAGGCGGATATGGGGGCGACTCCACTTGCAAGCTTGCAGTTGCTGCTGGGGTTGTGGACTACCGAGGAATTGAGGCCTTTCATGAGCTCTATTTCACTAGGACTGAGGTGGACACAGTGGGCAAGCAGGGATGGGATGTCTTTCAGTGCCCCAATGGAATCCAGGTAATGCAAGGGTGTCATCTGATGCTCTTTCAAGCACTCTTCAACCTCTTTTTTCGTCTCGCTGAGATGGGTATGCATATTCCTATGGTTTGCCTTGGCCCAGTCATGACCATATTGATAGGTCTCCTTGGTGCAGGTGTAGATGGCATGCGGTGCAATATCAAGGGAAATCCTGCCCCCTGATGCTGCTATTTCACTGTCTGTAAGCTTTTCCCTTTCCCTGATCCTCAGCTTGGTGGATTGGAGATCACCAAAGAGAGTAAGCCCTAGGTTGGCACGTATGCCACCTTCATTCACAGCGCGAGCAGTGCCATCAGGGAAGAAGTACATGTCGTTGAATGTTGTTATACCGCTCTGTATCAGTTCTATTACACCAAGGCGGGAGGCTGCAAGCACATCAGAGTGATTGAGCTTATCCTCAATGGGGAAAATCTCTGCAAGCCAAGCCTGCAGGTTTGGTGCATCATCCTTGTAGTTTCGCATGAACTGCATAGAGAGGTGTGTATGTGCATTGACTAGGGCAGGCATGGCAAGCATGCCCTTTGCATCGAGGGTTTTATCAGGGATGAAGCCAGAGGGCTTTTTCCCAACAAACGCAATTTTTGTTCCTTCAATGCCTATATCACCATAAAATGCCTCGCCCTCTTGCTTCATAGGAATGATCAAGGCTTGGGAAATTATTGTTTTCATACGGATATAGTAGCATAGTGTTCTTAGGCAGTCACCCTATTGCGTTTGATCTTTTTGGTACTGGTCATCTCCATAGGTTCATGGACTATGGTCAGCTTTGTAATCTTCTTATACCCTTGGAGGCTTTGGTTGATCTCATTGATGACTGCTTCAAGGTCTGCTTTCTCAGATATGTCCTGATCAGCATAGTATTCCACATTTGGATGAATGACCGCTTCTATCAGTTCTGCGTGGCTGTTCTTCTGTTGCTTGTAACCCCTAATGAGTACCTGCTCAACCTGTGTATAGAGTTGGAACATATCCTCGATTTCCTCCGGGTACACATTCTTGCCCCCTTCGGTGATGATAAGATTCTTTGCCCTTCCTTTGAGGTAGAGGTAGTTTTCCTTATCAAGATATCCAAGGTCCCCTGTTTTAAGATACCCTTCTTCATCAAACAACTCTTTTGTGTGCTCATCATCTTTCCAGTATCCCTTGGTGATATTCGGTCCCTTTACCAAGATTTCACCGATACCATTGGCATCCTTATCGCCTATCTTCATATCCACTAGGGGAAATACCATTCCGACAGATTTTATCTTGAAATGACTTATCGGGTTGAGGGTGAGGATAGGACTTGTCTCGGTAAGCCCATAGCCTTGGATGAAGTCCAGTCCAAGCTGTTGGTAGTGCTTGAATACCTGTGGTGATAGGGGACCGGCCCCGCAGATGAGGATGCGGTTCTGGTCCAGTCCGACTTTGCTTAGAAGCAACTTGTTGAAAGTGCCCCTGAATATATTCGCCTTCAGATACTTTTTGGTAAACCCATTGATGCTCATCATGGTCCTTACCAGGGCATAGCTTAAGAGCCCTTTCTTTCTGACCTGCTTCATCATTCCCGCAAGGATCTTATTATACAGCATGGGAATACCCATGAAGATGGTTACCTGGCCTTTGGTCATGTCAGCTATCATGCGCGAAACAGCTATCTCTTGGCCAAAGACACACTCAGAGCCATGTTTGAGCGTCTCCAGAAGGACTGCTGTGCAGCAGTAGGAGTGATGAAGAGGCAGAAGAGCGTACAGCACATCCCTTTCATTCAGACTGAGGAAAATTCCATCACAAGCCTGGTAGACATCACTGACAATATTGGTATGGGTAAGGGTCACACCCTTTTCATTTCCTGTAGTGCCGCTGGTAAAGAGGATTGCCGCGACGTCTTCACAGGTGCTGTCGTGCTTCTGATACTCCTTATCTGCCTCTACAAGTTCAATGGAAGGGTAGAGGGAGCTCTCCCCTAGAAGGGTGGCCATACCTTTGAGGGCCTTGAACCAGGGCAAGCTCTGATCGAGGTTTTCCAGTACAACCTTATCTCCGAACACAAAAGAAGCATCACAGAAAGAGGCGAGGTCCTCCATGCGACGGGTAGGCATCTGGTTGTCCAAGGGGACGACAATGGCCCCTGCGTGCAGCACTGCAAGATAGGCTATCGCCCAGGAGGGACTGTTCTTCCCATTGATGATGACCCTGTCGCCTGGGGCAACCCCTGACTCTTGCAGATAGGAGCTGACACGCCTCATTGCATGTTCTACTTCGGTATAGGTGAGGGTATGTTTTTCAGGTTTGAAAGAGGTGAAACAAGGGCGGTGTGGGTATGTTTCCAAGGTGATGGAAAACATTTCAATGATTGTCGGCCACTGTCCGGAAAACAGGGAGCCTCTCTTTTGATCTAGTTCTTCCCAAGAGTGTTGCATGGTTGAATCTCCAAATACAATCATATGATACGAATATACTATAAGCCATACCATACGATAGTAAAATAGATTTTTACAGAAACAGCTCAAAATGTCAATTACTTAGCTAAGATGTTATATGGCTGATGTTTATGAAGCTAGTAGTTTTATACTATTTTGGATAAATCAGAAATTTTACCAAATCTTTTGAATATGGAAGAAATGTGTTTGAGTTGGATGATGTTTTTTTGCGGGGATGAAGATATTCAGTCTGGAAATCTACGCAAATCATGTAAGGTGAAACCAACCACGAGAAAATGCTAGCCAATCTGTAATCCATACTTTCAGGGGAGAGCTATGTGTACTTTCTCCTGGATTTTCCAGTCTCGGCATGTAATTGCGGGCAAGAGGCTAGGACTCAAAGTATGAGGAAAGAGGAAGCAGATCTACAGCGCTTCTTCTTTGAGGGAGGGCATCACATTGCGTGGAGATCCGAGCCTGCAGATATACGTGAAAATATGGTTGCTGGATACTATCTTGATCATATTTTTGTTCCGATGGAATAGGCAAACCCATCTTGTGATCTGCTGTGTCAGCTAGCTTGTGGGGAAAAGCCTCATATCACTGGAAAGTGAGGAGATGTCCTCATAGATGACATCGGCATAGCGCTTGAGCATTTTCTTATCGTTACTTCCTGTCAATACAGCGATGGTGTATCCCGCTTTTGCTTTTTTAGCCATGCGCATGTCAGTTTCCGTGTCCCCGACCATGGCCACCTCATCGCTAGCAAGAGAGAAGCGCGAACAAAAAACCTCAAAGGCTTGGGGGTGGGGCTTCTTATGGTACTTGCTGTCCCGTGTGCTTAAGAAGTCGACCATGTGCCCAAGGCCCATCTGGGAGAGAAATATCTGTGAGGATGACTCCGTGTCGCTGGTGATGATGCCTATGTGATATCCATTTTTCTTGAGTTTTTCGAATAGCTGTTGCTGCATGGAAAAATCTAGTTCCTTCAACCTCTCTCCGACGAGTATCTCACTATTCTTAATGTTTTGGTGATAGACACGATAAGTCTTGATGGCATTCATCCTGTAGCGTATGCAGTACAGGAGGAACCGTTTGATGATGATCCTCTTCTTATGGGTGAAGACCAGGCCGTTTGCGAGGGTGTTGCCTTCATCATCGATTCCCATCAGTTTGAGCATAGCCTTTTGGGCTCCCTGACTTTTTTCCTGATTTTTTCCCATCTCGGTGAATGCTGTTGCAATGGCATCACTGAGCACCTCTGCCCAGACTTGGGCATAGTCGAACAGTGTTCCATCCTTATCAAAAACAATTCCCTTGAGGTTATACTCGTTATGTGTCATGTTTTGGTATCTTACAAAATTTTAGCGACACTTGGCTAGGGGATTACAGAATGAGTGATATAAGTAGCAAGGTAATAGAACGTACGCTCCAGTTTAGAGCTCATGTTGAGTCTTTGCGCTTTTCTACGGACTTTGTGGTTTACAATCCTTTGCTCTATGCTTGGGACCTCCACGAGCAGTATATCAAGAAGTATGTGAACAAGCAGGTAAAGACACTCTTTCTCGGTATGAACCCTGGCCCCTTTGGCATGGCACAGAACGGCGTACCCTTTGGGGAGATCAATGCAGTAAAGAATTTTCTGCAGATTGACGGTGTGGTGGGAAAACCTCCCTTTGAGCACCCCGCTCGCCCTGTATTGGGTATGGACATCAAGCGCAGTGAGGTTAGTGGCAGACGCCTCTGGTCCCTTTTTAGCGAACGCTTTGGATCAGCTCAATTCTGCTTCTCCACCTTGACCGTAGTCAATTATTGTCCCTTGGTTTTTATGGACCGTGGCCCAACTGGCAAGAATATTACCCCCGACAAGCTGCCTAAGACTGAACGGATGGCCCTTGAGACGATATGTGACGGCTATCTTATAGATATTGCTACATTAATCCAGCCTACAAATTTCATCGGAGTCGGCAAGTATGCCGAGAAAAAACTAGAAAAGCTCTTTCCTTTCCAAGAGGGACGGATTGTCTCATCAATTCTTCATCCGAGTCCGGGAAATCCCCAGGCAAACAAGGGTTGGAGCGATAAAGTCACTGAAAAGCTGGTCTCCCTAGGTGTCTGGACATAAGATATTCTCAGTCTGGGCATCGCTATATATACTACAGGATATGTGCTTAAAGCCAAGATTTTTGGCGATTAGGATAGCTTGTAGCATGGATAAGCAAAAATCAAGCTAGACAATTCACTTTGCCTTTGGTACTGTTGTTCCATGGGTATCATACTAACGCGTCGTGCTTATGCCAAAGTCAATCTACACCTTGCTGTCGGCGCCCCTTTCTCCGACGGCTACCACCCCATCGAGTCTATTTTTTCCTTAGTGGATCTCTCTGACCATATAGAGATGCGCTGGAGCGAAAGCAACTTTTTCTCCATTGAGGTCACTGGTTTGGAGTCTTACTGCAATGCAGGTGACGATACCCTGACCAAGGCAGCCCGACTCTGGTACGAGAGAAGTGGCATACCCGTATCCCTACGCGTTCATTGTGAAAAGCATATTCCTGTTAAAGCAGGGTTAGGTGGTGGCTCCAGCGATGCAGCTGTCTTGCTCACCCTGTTGCAAGAGGCCGCAGGTGAACGGGCAATCCCTTCAGAAGACCTTAAGGACATAGCGTTGAGCGTAGGCAGCGACGTTCCTTTTTTCCTTTCTGGCTTTTCATGTGCTTTGGTGGAGGGTAGGGGGGAGCTCATCAAAAAGCTCTCTGTTGAACCCAAACATATCATGATAGCCCTCCCAAGAGGATACTCTATCTCCACAAAAAATGCGTATGCCCACCTCGATACCCTGCTACAGAGACAAGAGACGGTGGGGCAGCCTCCCCTCCAGCACGTTATAGCCATGCTGGATAAGAATACCTCTGAATGGGATAGTGTCTTTTTTAATGCTTTTGAGCAGTGTACGGAGTATCCTGACTTTTATGAGCCAGTTGTTCGTCTTGCAAGCGGATATGCGGGATTTGGAAGTTTGTCAGGAAGTGGCTCATCTTGGTATTTTTTAAGCGAGAATGAGAAAAGTGTGTTAGAATTGTGTGGGGTGCTTGAGAAGAAGTTTTTTGATAAGGTGCAACTGTGGTGCACTAAGCTGATATGAGTGTTTTCTTTCTGAAGGCATGATTTGGAGGTGTTTGTGGAGATATCGGAAGTTCGGATCAGGAAAGTACATCAGGCCGGTAAGCTCAAGGCTTATGTGACCGTAACGTTTGACAATCAGTTTGTGGTGCACAATATTAAGGTTATTGAGGGACGTGAAGGCGACTTTATCGCCATGCCCAGCCGACAGCTTGCCAATGGCGAGTTCAAAGATGTTGCACACCCCATCAGCAGTGAATTTCGGGACCATCTCCAAAAGATTGTTATGGAAGCGTATGTTTCAGATGTTGAAGAGGAGATAAAACCACCCTCTGAAGAATAACCGCTGGACAAAGGATTATATTTCGGATATTGTCATATCCGTCCTTGGGAAGTCGCCAAGCGGTTAAGGCTCTGGTTTTTGGTGCCGGCATCGGGGGTTCGAATCCCTCCTTCCCAGTTGCTTTGAGCAATCCCCATTGAGTGCGGGTTGCTTTTTTTTGCCCATACATTTGAAGGCAATGCTCTTGCCGTCCATAATGGGAATCGGGTAGTATGGTAAGCTGTCGGGTGTCTTTGATGCCCCTATGTTATGGTAATTGGTGCCGAAATGGCAGCCAATGAGAGTACAAGGAGAATTGTATGTCTGATAAGAGAAATCTTTCCGCTGAGAGAAGAACAACCGATTTCGGTTCCGCTGGCGCACGCCGAGTGCTGCGCAACAAACGTATCCCTGCTGTAATCTACGGCAAGAAGAAAAACCCGATACACCTGACCCTAGATGCTAGGGAATTTCACAATAAAGTACGCTTTTTCTCTGAGACAGCACTGCTTAAGATCACCATTGGCAAGACCAAATACGAGTGTTTGATGAAAGACTATCAGGAAAACCTGATTCTTGGTGAGATCAAGCATGTGGACTTCTATGAA
The DNA here is from genome assembly GCA_964431005.1 of uncultured Sphaerochaeta sp. GTDB lineage: Bacteria > Spirochaetota > Spirochaetia > Sphaerochaetales > Sphaerochaetaceae > Sphaerochaeta. The sequence goes on from CAYSIH010000044.1 coordinate 10,773, forward strand.
GTTACCCGTGGGCAGGCCCTTCGCGCCATGGTCAACATCCATCTTGTCGGTAACCCTGTAGGAGCCCGTGAAGGTGGAGTGCTTGAGCAGGTTCTCTATGAAGTTGAAATTGAGTGTCTTCCTGAGAATCTTCCCGATGCTATCGAAGCTGATGTCTCCCACTTGGGATTGAATGAGGTTCTACACCTCAGTGAAGTCGTCTTCCCCGATACTGTAAAGGTCCTTGAAGAGCTTACTCGCACAGTTGCATCTGTGAAGGCCATTAAGGAAGAGGTTGTCGAAGAAGAGGAAGATGAGGGCGAAGTTGAAGTCATCGACGCTGCTTCTGCAGACGACGAAGATAAGGATGACAAGGATAAGAAATGAGGCTGATTCTTGGACTGGGCAATCCAGGTGCCAAGTACGAACACTCACGGCATAACGTAGGTTTTGCCGTGATCGAACAGTGTGCAGCGTTTTTTCAGGTTCGTCTGAAAAAACGCTGTTTCCGTTTGT
>CAYSIH010000045.1:0-8685 GCA_964431005.1 uncultured Sphaerochaeta sp.
ACTTGGGTTGCTGAACTTACTCCTTTCTTCAAGCAGCTTTCTCAGGGTAACTAATGTAGATAGAGTAGGGCGTAACAGGAATGTTGCGCCCTTACCCTATTTTTTCTTTGTATGAAAATAACTTTTTTGGGAGGTGACACATAATGGAAGCTATAATCGTTGGATTCCAAGGTTTGGTTTCAGACCCTTTTACAATTGTCCTTATGATTTTTGGGGTCTTTATGGGAATTTTCTTTGGAGCAATTCCTGGCTTGACTGCCACCCTAGGTGTTACGCTAATGATTCCTTTTACTTTCACGATGACCCCTGTGCAAGGGCTCTCCTTGTTGATAGGTATCTATGTTGGAGGAATTAGTGGTGGTCTGATAACCGCCACCCTGATCAATATTCCAGGAACACCCTCATCGATAGTAACTTGTTGGGATGGATACCCCATGGCCAAGAACGGAGCGCCGGGCAAAGCACTTTCCATTGGGGTTTTTGCTTCGTTGATAGGTGGTGTTTTTTCCTCATTGGCCCTGTTTGCGATTGCTCCACAGTTGGCAAAGGTTTCTCTTATTTTTGGAAACTGGGAGTATTTCTCTGTAGCTCTGATGGGATTGGCTATTGTTGTAGCCATGGCCAGTAAGGACCCCATACGAGGTTTGATGGGTGCTCTTATCGGGCTGTTGCTCGGTGCTGTAGGCATGGACGTGGTTACCGGAGTATCCCGCATGACCTTTGGGTCATGGCAGCTCCAGGGGGGCATCTCTGTTACCGCCCTTATGATGGGTTTGTTTGCCATCCGTGAGATAATGGATCAGACTGCAGATATTCATAAGCCCAAACAAAAGATGGATGTGGGAAAAATGTCTTTCCTTCCTCCCTTTAAAGAGATGGGTGGATGGGTAAAGGCAACAGGCATCGGTTCAATAATTGGGACTGGAATTGGTATTCTTCCCGGTATCGGGCAGAACGCCTCCACCATTCTTGCTTATGACCAAGTCAAGAAGGTCTCCAAGCATCCTGAACTGTTCGGGCACGGATCACCTGAAGGCATTTGTGCTTCGGAATCTTCCAATAATGCCGTGAATGGAGGAGCTCTTATCCCCTTGATCACGCTGGGTATTCCCGGTGATATGGTGACGGCAGCCCTTATTGGTGGTCTTATGATTCATGGTCTTCAGCCAGGGCCTCTTTTGTTCACCGAAAACCTGGATATTGTCGGCGGAATTATGGTCGTATACTTCTTGAGTAACATTGTCATGTATGTCATGGAGTTGGGGTTGATGAAAACATTTGTCAAGATGATAAACGTTAAGCTTTCACTACTTTTCCCTGTCATTATCATATTCTGCGTACTTGGTGTATTCACCTTGAACAATAGGATTTTTGATGTCTGGATTCTTGTCGTCTTTGGTATCGTTGGATATATTATCAACCAATTGGGTATCGACCTTGCTCCAGTCATCTTGGGATTTATCCTCGGGCCTCTTATCGAGAGGTACTTCAGAACTGGTATGATCGCAGCAAACGGAAACTTTGCAGATATACTGACCAGGCCTATTGCTGTAGTCAGCTTGGCCATTTCCTTCCTTTTCCTCTTTTATCCGATCCTTTCCAATCATTTGGAAAAACGAAAGGCTAAGAAGAAAAGTACCTCGGATTAGACTCTTCCTAAACGTCACAACCCAATAAGGCCCGCAGCAGATGCTGCGGGTCGTTTAGTTAATTGCCTAGCATAGGCAATTGGTGCTGACTTGGCAAATATAGATGTACGTATGTGGTGCACTCAGAGGGGATATCCCTATGGATGAAACAGGCCTCATAGGAGGGTGTTACGATGAACCCCTTTCAGAATTGACTCTGCCTTGTGAGATCATTTGCAATACTTGGTATCAGAGGCATATCCAGAGGAAGTCGAGCTCAAATGGTGATAGGAGTATCTTTGTACCAGTTTTTTGGTATGCCTGTGGGGTATTTCTGGCATTGGTACCAACAATTCATCAGGTAGCTGTAGGACGGATTGACTAGCATAACACCCCACCTTTTAGCCTTGATCGGATGGACCTTGGAGAGGTGAGCATGCTCCTAAATCAAAACCTTGCATGTGATCCGATAGGATACGAGGGCCTCTGTTTCGGCTTTTGGAAATGCTGATCTTTTGGATCGTATTCTTCCTCTTAGGCATACACATCAAGAGTATACTATTTGTACCGATTCCTCTTGTAGTAGGGTTTTCTCCGGTTAGTTGGCAGGACAAGCCATCAGCAAAGTCTTTGTAGCAAGTACCAGTTTGACGTGATCTGATACAGCATTGAAATGATGAAGCATTGCGATAAGAAAGGGAGTGCAGTGCACTCCCAACCAATTTTAGGTACTAAAACATTATTATAACCTTAAGGCATCGCTATTTGGCCACGCCTCGCTTAAACAAGTCTTGCTTGAACAGACTGGAGACAATAGTAAATATGGCAAGTGAAAGAAAGACAATTGTGATGGGTCTTGTATAGAGGAAAGACATATCACCACTGAACATGATTAACGATCTGCGGAAGTTAGTCTCCGCCATGGGTCCTAGGATAATAGCAAGGACTATGGGTGACACGATAACATCCACTTTCAACATCAGGTACCCGATGACACCAAATGCCAAGGTAATGAATACATCGAACATGCTGTTATTCATGGAGTAGGAACCAACCACTGAAAGAGTAAGGACGACAGGTACAATTATCTGTTTGGGTACATTCAGCGCCTTTATGAAGAACTTGATGCCCAACAGTCCGACGATACCCATGGCAATATTAGCCAATAGCATGATGGCGAATATGCTGTTCACCAGTTCTGATTGCTGGGTAAATAAAAGAGGCCCGGGCTGGAGACCCATGATGATCAGTCCTCCCAGGAGCACTGCAGTGTTGGAATCCCCTGGAACAGCTAAGGAGAGCAGGGGAATCATTGCACCACCAGTACTGGCATTGTTTGCAGCCTCTGGAGCTGCTACTCCCTTTATTTCACCTTCACCGTATCGTTCATGTTTTTTGCCTACTCTTTTGGCTTCATTATACGCTGCAAAAGCTGCTATATCACCCCCTGCTCCAGGTATTGCTCCAATGAAAGCACCCATGAGCGATGATTTAAGAACAGTGGGAAGTATGGAAAGAAGTTCCTTGAAAGTAAGGAGCTCGCTTTGGACCCCTTCGAGTTTTTCTTTTTTCTGGAATATCGTTTCCATCTCAACAAAACATTGGGGGAGGGCAAAGAGTCCGACCATAAGGGGAATGAAGGCCACTCCACTGAGCAACTCTGTACGCCCGAAGGTGAAACGTGGAATTGCAGATATTGGGTCTAAGCCAATAGATGCTATGATCAAGCCGAAGAATCCTGCGATAAGGCCCTTTATCAAGTTTTTGTTTGAGATGCTGGCGATGATGGAGAGTCCAAACACAGCTAGGGCAAAAAATTCAGGGGCCGCAAAACGCAAGGTGAACTTTGCAAGGATGGGAGAAATTGTTGATAAGAGGATTACACTTATTATACCGCCAAGGGAAGACGCAATAGTTGAGGTAGCAAGAGCCTTTCCTGCTTTTCCCTTCATTGCGAGTGGGTATCCATCAAACGTAGTTGCGGCAGCAGAAGGAGTTCCTGGGGTATTGATAAGAATTGCGGTAATGGAACCACCATAAATGGCTCCACAATAGACACTCAAAAGGAGTGCAAAACTTTGGTCAGCTGGCATGCCAAAGGTGACAGGTAGGAGAACGGCCATTGCCATCGTTGATGTCAGGCCAGGCAAAGCTCCGATTGTTATACCTGCAACCACTCCAAATAGCATGAGAAGCAATACTGAAGGATTGGAGAAAACAGTCATTAGTCCTTGAAATAGGTTTGTTAACATTTATTACCTCAATAAAACAATACACCCATTGGTAGGGGTATACTAAGTACGTTCTGGAATAGGACGTAGATGATTAGGGGAACCAGCAAAGGTTCAAGAATGAGTACAATTTTATTTTTCACTTTAAAGAAAAATAGGAATGCTATATTCATTATGATCATTGCAATGATAAACCCTACGTAATACATGGCAATTACACATGCCAAAACAATAAGGAGGCCTAAACCAACAATTTTCAGGTGCTCCGGTTCGATAATCTTCTTTTGGACTTCTTTCTTCTTTGCACGGGCTTCATGGAAATTTGTGTAGATTAGGATTGCACTTAAAATCAGGATCCCATAGCTCAACGCTTTAGGGAACATCGGGGTTCCCATAGTTAGTGGTTGATCGGGTGAGACAGGAATGCCTGCAGAAAGAATGAGAACCAATATTGCAAATATACTAAAAAAAATTGCAACAATAATATTAATTCGTCCCATATAACTATATACCTCTTAATGTAAGTAGACGGCACTTTGCGTAAGAATGCAAGGTGCCGTCATAAGGATGTTATTTATTTAGACAGCATTTTCTTGGTAGCTACGTGCTGCTCTTCCATGAACTGATAGAAATCAGGACCGGACTTGAAATCAATGTTGAAAGCGGCTTTCTTCATGAAATCTTTAAATCCCTGCTCGTTGGCAGCTTTGGTAAAAGCGGCTTCGAGGATGTCGACGACTTCTTGAGGAGTCCCCTTAGGAACGGCCAAACCTCTCCATGAACCCATCTGTGCATCAAGTCCCAACTCTTTCAGGGTAGGAACATTTGGAAGGGCTTCCAGCCTCTCAGCTGCCATTACAGCAAGAGGAACAAGTTCGCCAGCATCAATCTGCCCCTTGGCTTCTCCGACGTTTACAATCGCAAAGTCAACATGTCCGCCAAGAACTGCGGGTACGCGCTCAGCAGCACCACCGTAGGGGATGTCCTGGTGGAATACATTGGTTACTGCCTGAATAGTCATAAGGTAGAAGTTAGGGTTTTCACCACCGGACTTGTACTTGTTGTCATTGAGCATCTTCACTACATCAAGCTTTGCATTCTTCTTGGAAACCACAATGACGCCTGGGTCGTTATTGAACATAAGGATAGGCTCAAAGTCAGTGTAGTTTGCAGGACTGAGATTCATGATCGCAAGGTTAACGATATTTGGAGCAAACATGGTCATGGTGTATCCGTCAGGACGAGCTTTTGCAGTCTCTGCCCAACCGACAGCACCGCCACCACCGGGTTTGTTGATGATGGTTATGGGCTTGCCCAGATATGGCTCTGCATACTGTGCAATTGCACGAGCTACAGCATCGGTTCCGCCACCAGCTGCATAAGGGACAATAATTTCCATCTTTCTTTCAGGGAAAGCGGCTTTGGTTTCTTGAGCGCCTGCAGCAAACAGTGATCCGGAGATCACAGCGATTACGCTAATCAGTACTAATAATTTTTTCATTTCTTAAACTCCTTAGAAAAATTTGATTCAAAATACTTAGATCCTAAAAACTCATTATCAGAATGTTTCTGATAAGTAATAAACACCTTGAAACACCTCCTTTTCGTTATAATGTTTTTCTAGTTCTTATAAGAATTCCTCCACTATATGACTGGATGGGGATTTCCCTTACCGGTCAATACCGACTGAATATTATGTATGGACATCTCCAGCATGTTGATGATCGCCTCTTGTGTTGCAGCTCCAATATGGGGCAACACGATAAAGCGCTCGTCTTCCAGCATAGGAGATCCAAATGGTGGCTCCTTTTCAAATACATCAGTAGCTACCTGCGCAACATGACCACTTTGTACAGCTTCATACAATGCTGTCTCGTCAGCAATGCCCCCACGGGCTAGATTGAGAATGAATACACCTTTTTTTGTCTTCTCCAAGAAAGCCTTATCGACTATATGCCTGGTTGCAGGCAGGAGGGGGAGGTGAAGGGAGATAAAATCACAACTCGTTGCGATCTCATCAAGGGTGGTGTACTTCACCCCATATTTTGCTGCAAACGCCTCATCCTTATAGATATCATATACAAGGATTTCCGTTCCGAATGGTTGTAGATATCTGACAAGTTGCTTGCTTACATTTCCCAAACCCAGCAACCCAATCCGTTTGCCTTTAATCTCGGATCCCAGAGTTGCAGACCAAGTCCCATCGCGCAAATCGTTACAAAGCTTATGGGTGTTCCTTGCCATGCTGACCATCAGTCCAAGGGCCAACTCTGCCACAGCATTGCTGTTTGATCCCGGACAGTTTGCAACTTCAATACCCATTTTCTTTGCTGACTGGCAATCTATGTTATCAATTCCAACACCAAGTTTGCTGATAACCTTGAGATTCTTAGCCGCTGTGAGCACCTTTTCTGTCACCCGTTCGATATGCACGATATACCCAACAGCTGTTGCAAGAGCTTCACTCAACGGTTGTTCCGCAAGAGGCTCATCCTTGAAAATTGTGTTGAACCTGTAGCCTGTATCAACAGAGCGACGTTCCAGGTACGGGGCGACGAACTCTTCTAAATCTTTTGGCATGGCAACCAGTATCTCTTCTTTACCCATCTCACTTCCTTTATATGCTTGGCCTAGAGGCCAAGGTGGTTGTAATTCTCTATTCAATCGTTTAACCAATAGCTATTATTATGTACTTCAATCCTGCCGATCATCTGGCAGATTGCAACCGCAAGACTGCCTGATGACCAGTTCCGGTTCAAAACTCAAGGATTTTATCGTATTAGGGTTCTTGTCATGGACCCGATCTAAGATCATTGTAGCGATTGATTCGCCCATCTCATACATGGGATAGCGTATGACCGTAATGGGTGGATCAACAATGGTTGCCCAGTCTGTTTCGTCATACCCCAAAAAAGCAATGTCTGATGGGATTTTATACTGGGCTTCCTTGAGGAAACTGAAGGCCCCCAAGGATAGCGCATTGTTACCTGTAATCACCGCCTCAGGAGGGACTTCCATTTCCATAAGGCTCTTCATCTGAGCATATCCGTTTGCAACTGTTAGCTTGCACACCCTCTGATACGCGGGATCTGCTTCCATCCCTTGGTCAAGCAACGCTTGCTTGTAACCATCGAGCCTGTCCTTTCCTACATTGAGGTGTTGGGGGCCGGCTATCATAGCAATCCTTTTATACCCATGGCCGATGAGATGCTGTGTCCCTATGTAGGTGGCTTTGAAGTTTTTCACCTGTACCTTACAGAACTTTTCTGACACCGGGACACGGTTGAAAAACACTGTAGGGGTGTAGATGTCATGGAAATGTTCTTCCTCACTCCCTGCAAGGGAAACCAGAAGCCCGTCAATTCTCCTGCCAAGCAGGACACGGAGGTTCTTCTTTTCCTTTTCTGTATCTGAGTTGGTATCGCTCAGCAAAAGGTTATAGCCGTTTTTAGCCAGCTGCTCTTCTATTCCCCTGACGACAGGGGGGAAGAAAGGGTTTGCAAAATCGGAGATCAGAAGACCTATCAACTTGGAGTCACTTATTTTGAGACTTTTCGCAAGACTATTAGGAATATAGTCCAACTTCTCAATCGCCTGATTGATTTTCGCCTTGGTTTTATCTCCAACGAATTTAGTTCCGTTTATGAGGTTTGAAACTGTAGCTGTTGATACTCCTGCTAAGGATGCGACATCCTCAAGAGTAGGTCTTCTCTTCACAAAGTCTCCTTTTGACTTAATAGTTAAACGATTAAATATATGGTAAGGCACCTTTATCCAGAAGTCAAGGAATATTTAATATATTTTAATTTCATTGTATAAGTGCAGTTATTAAGAATTTATCTGATTTTCAACCGCAGAGATGGAAAATGAACAGGATCTTCATGTATATAAGGATAGTGCTAAACTGTTCCCAGTGTTTGACTCTGTGTCGGGCAATTCTCGCCAGATGTCGGAAGCGCTCTATCAGGAACTCAAGAAAGCTCAGGAGAATAATCCGTACCTAATATACAAGCTGGCATAGATGGAAACCCTGTTCATTTTGGAAGGCAACCCTTTAAGAAAAATCTAAACTTATCTGAAGAACAATCCACGAATCCGAATGCTTCGCTTTGAGGCTTAAGTCAATATCCGTTTATGGAGTTGCCTACCTAGTCTACAACTAACTGAACTGATGGCCTTGGAAAGAAGAGAGCTTGACTACAATCCTAGGAAGGGTGGTATCATGAAGAAGAAAGAGAACGACAGAGATCTATATAGGGAGAAAGAAGCATATGTTGTGTTACCCTACAAGGGTCACATGAAAAATGGATACCGTAATTATTGGTACCAAAGGAAGAATTCGAGTGACCAATATGTTCAATGGTGATGAAGGTGATATAGAGATTCTCACCAGTGATTCACAAAGGACTGTCCATATCCTGTCTGAGGACCCCTTCAAACAGGAAGTAGCAGTATTTACTGATTGGATTTTGCATGGTGTTGCACCTGCATATTCTGATTCTGAGATATATGATACGGCTCAAATACTTGAGCAGCTTAGAAATGAAATGGTACTTGTTTGAAGATGAGTAGTATATTTGCTATAATACCTATGAAAGTAATAAACTATAAAAAGGAGCTTTTAATATGAAGTCAATTGGAGTTATCGGGGCCGGTGCAATGGGAAAAGGAATTGCAAAGAATTTGAGACAGGCGGGTTATGAAGTCCTTGCCCATAAACGCAAGATCAACGAATCAGATCCAGTAATCACCTATCTTAGGGATGCGGATGTTTCCATAACAGAAGATCTTTCCAAGATATTCACCTCTGTGGATATCCTGATCAC
>CAYSIH010000045.1:8785-11131 GCA_964431005.1 uncultured Sphaerochaeta sp.
GCCAAAATCGTCTATGCAGGAGAAGCCGGTAGTGGTAATGCTGTAAAGCTTATGAACAACTTCCTTGCAATCCTAAGTCAGGCTGCAACAGCAGGTGTTGATATCCTCATGCAGGACATGGGAGTCTCCCGGGATGCTGTGAAAGAGTATATCGGTAGCAGCGGAGGAAACAGCTGGGGCTTCAATGCCATGATGAACCGCTTGGTGGAAGATAACTTTGCTGTTAACTTCTCTTTGGCGCTGGCATACAAAGACCTTCGCTACAACCAGGACCTCTTCAAGAGTGTTGGAGGATTCCCTCTTTTGGATGCCCTGACAGCAAGTTACAAGAAAGCAGCAGAAACCGGATATAACGACAAGGATGTCGGTGCGATCTACTTCAGCTTAGAAGAGACCATGAAAAAAGATTCAAAATAAATTTGTTTGGTTTGGTTACAACAAAGGCTCCTGAGGGAGCCTTTGTTGCATACTAAGCTTATGTTTGTTTAGGAGCTGAGCTCTTTCAAGAAGGCTATCATATCTATGGCCTTGGGAGGGCATCCAACCAGGCTTTTGCCCAGACCTCGGGTACAGATGCCAACCCCTACTTTTGAGGGGTCCTTCACACCCTTGTACCCCTGTCCTATGCAAATGGTCTCCGGCACATCTTTGAGCCTATCAACTTCATCCAAACGCTTGAGGGCGTGGATCAGATTCCCGTAGCAGGCAGAACAGGCTGAGTCGGGTAGGGTGTATTTAGCAAGGTAGGAAGCCCTTCCACTTGGTTTTGGACTCTCTTCATCGCTAGGCTCGTTGAGCTGTAAGAAGGTAGCCCGTGAAAGGTCTGAAGTGCCTACTTTCAACTCTTCTGCTATTCCTATGTAAGGAATATCCTTACGTTCAAATCCCAGCAGAGAGGCACCATAGCTGTCGCAAAGGACGCTGTCCCTTGCTGCAAACATCCTGTTAGTCTCAACAGGATTTCCCCCTTCCTCAAAGTCTAAATCCCCATTGATGCTGTCGACTATGACCAGGTCAGCGCAACGCACTGCGTTGAGGGCTGCTATGGGGTTGTGCAATCCGAGGGTATGGAAGAGCCGCTTGGACCTATCTGAGAGACAACCCTTCATGTTCTTCAGGGCACAGGTCATAGCAGTCTGGCAGTGCCCTTTGAGCACGGGAAGGTTAATGAGGAAGTCAGTCTCAAGGATTGTCTTACTTACTTCCATCGTGACTTTTCCAATAGTCTTCTTTATATAGGTGTCATCCTTCACATCTATGAGAGGGACAGTATACTTATCGCTGATCTGATAGTACCCATTGACGCGAAAACCTTCTTTTGTCGAGTCGCCTACCCATGCACTTTCGACAATGCTGATATTCGTGTATCCCTTGTGCTGTAGGAATTCGATGATAGCAATGACAATCTCGGGATGGGTAGTTGCCCCGCTGTCTGCAGTCACTGCAACAACTAGGTTGGGCTTGAGGGCAATGGATGCGTTTTTATCCGGCAAGAGCGTTTCAAAATCAATTGCTTTGAGAAGTGCTGTAGTCATTTTTGTCGGGTCAGAGCCATAGACAGTTATGATGTCTTGTTTGTTCATGCAGTTCCTTCTTGTAGTTCGTGGGTGATATGCTCATGAAGAAGCTTCTTACAAGCTTCTTTTTCGCCATTTTTCAATAGCGACATGATCTGAGCATGTTGCCCCAAGTAATAGGATAGCTCATCTTCAGGGAGGTTTTGGGTAATCCTTAGCTGTTGAACCTTGGGATCGAGACGTTCGCTGATATTTATAAGCGTAGAGTTATTGGTAGCCCTGATCATGGTAAGGTGAAATAGGCTGTCCTGTTCAAATATAGCGACCTTATCACCAATACCTAACGAGTATAGGCAGTCAGCCGCATGCCTAGAGAACTCCTTCACATGCTTGGCATAAGTCTCTTCATCGATGTGATCAACAGCAAGATGTTCTAGAATCACACGAACATTGATGATATCTTTAGCTTCCTCTGGGGTAATAATGGAGACTGTAGCATAACTACGTGGCTTTATGGTAACCAGCCCATATTCGTTTAGTCTTCTAATCGCTTCCCTGATTGGGGTACGAGAAACTCCAAACTGTTCTGCAAGCACCTCTTCTGGAATTTTCATGCCCCCAGCGAGCTCTCCTGAGAGAATTTGTCTCTTGAGCATAGTATAAACTTGTTCAGAAAGACTATTTTGTACACATTTATTCATTTCAACACCCTTTTTCCCTCTATATTTTACTAGATAAATTGTTTTTTATCAAGAATATTATCAGTTTTGAGAGAATTTATCACCAATATTCATTTTTGTATACAAATAATTCAGTACAGTATTAGGAA
>CAYSIH010000046.1:0-10851 GCA_964431005.1 uncultured Sphaerochaeta sp.
CGGTAGGTGTGGTGGCTTCGCATCTTGGTGATGAACATCTTCACCACCTCGATGGCGATATCGTCCACACGATCATCGTTGTTTCCAAAGGTGGGAAACACCCCTTCAATTTCAAAGTCCACAGCCAAGTTGTTCTCATCATAGATGGGCTTTACCTTGGCATACTTGATGGCTGACAGGCTGTCGGCAACAACACTGAGTCCTGCTATTCCCCCTGCCATGGTCCTGAGGATCTTCTCGTCATGCAAGGCCATCTCTATGCGCTCGTAGCTGTACTTGTCATGCATATAGTGGATGACATTGAGGGTATCTATATAGAGTTTGGCAAGCCAGGAGCTCATGAACTCAAACTTCTCCATCACCTCGTCATAGTCGAGATATTCGCTCTTGATGGACCTTGTCTTGGGACCTGCCTGTTCGCCACTTTTTTCATCACGCCCGCCGTTGATAGCATAGAGCAGGGTCTTTGCGAGGTTTACCCGAGCTCCGAAGAACTGCATCTGCTTGCCGATGGCCATCGCCGAGACACAGCAAGCAATGCCGTAGTCATCCCCATAGTCCATGCGCATCAAGTCATCATTCTCGTACTGGATCGAGGATGTCTCAATGGAGAGGTTGGCGCAGTACTTCTTGAAATTTTCAGGAAGGCGCTGACTCCATAAGACGGTGAGGTTGGGCTCAGGTGCTGGTCCTAAGTTGGTGAGGGTGTGCAGGAAGCGGTAACTCATCTTGGTCACCATATGCCGCCCGTCATGGCACATTCCTCCGATGGTCTCGGTCACCCAGGTCGGGTCCCCACTGAACAGCTCGTCGTAGGCAGGGGTCCTGAGGAACCTGACGATGCGAAGCTTCATGACAAAGTGGTCGACAAACTCCTGGATCTGGCTCTCTGTGTACTTTCCGCTTGCGAGGTCCCTTTCGCTGTATATATCCAGGAAAGTGGAGACCCTCCCAAGGCTCATTGCTGCTCCGTTTTGCTCCTTAATGGCTGCTAGATATGCGAAATAGAGCCACTGGATGGCCTCTTTGGTATCAGTTGCAGGTTTTGCGATGTCAAAACCGTAGGAGAGTGCCATCTGATGCAGTTCCTGCAAGGAACGTATCTGTTCGCTGATCTCCTCCCTATCACGGATGGTGTCGCTATCCATGACATCAAAGATGAAGTTTTCCTTGGCCTGCTTTTTCTGTGCTATGAGGTAATCAGTACCGTACAGGGGGACGCGGCGGTAGTCGCCGATGATTCGGCCCCTGCCGTAAGCATCGGGGAGGCCTGTTATGATGCCGGTGTGGCGAGCCTTTTTCATCTCAGGGGTATAGACATCGAAGACACCATCATTATGGGTCTTGCGGTAGGTGAATACCTCATCGATATTCTCTGGAAGGGTCTTGCCATACGCATTGAGTTCAGTATGGACCAAGCGGATGCCCCCGAAAGGCATGATGGCGCGTTTGAGCGGCTCATCGGTCTGCAGACCTACAATCTCCTCAAGGTCCTCATCGATATAGCCCTTACCATGACTGGTTATGGTTGAGATGGTCTTCTCATCGATGCCATACATGCCCCCCCTGTCTCGCTCGATAGCCAGAAGAGAAGAGAGCTTTTCCCAAAGTTTCTTTGTCTTGGTTGTGGGTGGGACTAAGAAGGAAGCATCTCCATCGAAAGGGGTATATGCATCGACAATGAAGGTGCGGGTATCTATTTCAAGTTTTTTCTGTTGGTTTTGGTCAGCTGTAGCGTTCATATGTTTCCTCTGCTATAGTATTTGGGTGCATGTTGTCATGCCCTCATGAGTAAGTTTTACCATGTAGAGGGTTTTTGTTCTGTGATTCAAATCACATTTGCATACTTAGAGAGGATTTCCTGTGAATAACCATGAACCATGCAGCGGTTGTACCAATGACCTTTGCATCAGAAAAGTACCACTGTTTGCAACTCTTAACCGTGAGGCGATGCATGCCCTGACTGACCAAATGGCGCACAAGACCTTTAAGAAAGGGGAGATTCTGGTCCATGAGGGGGACCGGCCCTTGGGCTTCACTGTCATTCGTGACGGCAGTGCCAAGGCGTACAGGACCACATTTGATGGTCGTGAGCAGATTCTCTATATCTTTCCTGAAAACGACTACTTTGGAGCGAGATTCCTCTTTACTGAGGAAAAGGTTCCCTACTCTGTAGAGGCCTTGGAGGAGACAAATGTCTGTATCCTCTCCAAGGAACAGTTTTCAAAACTGTTGTTGGAACACAGCGGCGTCGCCTTGCAGATCATCGAGGCGATGGCTAACCGCATGAGCCGCCTTGAACTGGTTTTGCAGAGCATGGGCGGGCGGAACGCCGAATTGAGGATCGCTTCACTGCTTTTGGAGTTCAAGGATACCTATGGCAAGCAGAATGGGGAGTTCCTTGAGATAACGCTGCCTTTGAGTCGGGAGGGGCTGGCTAACTATCTAGGACTGGCTAGGGAGACCCTCAGCCGTAAAATGACTCAACTGGAAGAAGAGGGCATCATCGAAAGCGTGGGGCCGAAGACCATTCGGGTCTTAGACCTCGCACGCTTACAGGACCTGTCGGTCTTAGTGGACTAAAGTTTTTCAGCTCTGCCGTACATCGCCTCTACCTCTGCTTTTGGCATAAGGGCTGTGAGCAGGTACGCTATGATGATTATTCCAGGGATATCAATAAGCATCCGAGTGATGGCAAAGACCGGACCAAGGGCGGCAACCTCAAAAAGAAACATCGGGATCTTTGTCGTTGACCAGGCCCCTAGGAAAATGAGGATGTTTGTGAACTTCACTCCCTTTTTCATGAATACCGCCGCTACTGGGAAGGCTCCATATAGTGGTCCTGCCGCAGCTGATCCTATGAATAAGGCAAGCAGGATCCCTTTGGCACCTGACTTCTCCCCCATGAATTTGACCATGGTATCCTTGGGAACCCATACGTCCAGCAGTCCCAACAGGATGAAAATGGGAGGGATGACCAGAACCATCTCCCTCAGCTGATACACGGTGGTCTCGAGCACCTTCTGACCCACTTCCCAGTTGAACGTGCCATAGAGGACTAAAAAGACAAGCACGATGAGAAACGCTTTGTAACGTGACAGCAATGCTTTCATAGCAGGACCTCCATGACAGCTCCAATCACCGAAGCTACGACAAACGAAAAGAAGAAGCCCAAAGTATTTCTCATGATCGCCAGGCGTTTGCCAAAATATCTCATTTCGACAGGAAGCGTTACGATACCCACCATCATCAGTGAGGAGACAAAGGCTGCGATCTGCATGTAACCAGCCCCCCCTTGCAACAGGAGCGCTGCAGTGGGGAAAGCTACAAAGCCCGGAATAAGGGTGACAGCTCCCACTAGGGAAGCGAGCACAACGCCAAACCAACCTGATTCAGCTCCTATGATCCGCAATATCATGTCATGGTCCAACAGGGAGAGCAACAAGCTCACTACAAGTATGACAACCAGAAACTGGGGAAGGATATTTTCAAATGCCTTCCAAGCCTTCCTAAGGGCCTGTAGGCTTTTTTTCCTGTCCTTTGTAAAGGAGAGGGCTAGCAAAATAGTTGTTCCCCCATAGAGTACAATGTTCATTCGTTACAATCCTTATATGTATTACAGAATGGCTATGTATACCGTAAATGCTTGCTAATGGCAATCAGGTTAGTAGGGATTCTTGGTATATGTCTCTGTCAAAAAATACCCTACATTATTGCTGTAGCCCCTTTTCACTAGGCTTGCATATCCCTGATTAAGTCTCTGCACAAATATATTTTCTGCGAGTTTGTAAGAAGGGGAGGGAGTTCGGCTATATGTGCAATCTGAATTTTTATTGGGTAGAAATAAGTTTTGATATGCAAAAAATGATATTACCTTGCGCTTTGGCCTATGGTGAGCTACTATTTAGCTAGCATATTTCTTGAAAATACAACGGAGGTGGTATATGGCTAACGTGCAATCTATTCTTGATGAGAAAGGAAGCAAAGTATTTAGCATTGGTGCTGAGGACTCTCTCTCCCATGCCCTGTTGAAACTGACCGAACACAAGATAGGGGCTTTACTGGTTGTCGACAAGAAAAATAATATCAAGGGCATTCTCTCCGAGCGTGATATCATTCGCCATTTTTCACGTAAACTGGAACATCTGAATACTGCATCGGTTCAAGTTCGTGAAGTCATGGTTACAGCAGTCACGCATGTTAATCCTACACAGAGCTTGGACGAATGTCTCCAGCTGATGACGGCAGGACACTTCCGACACCTGCCCGTTGTTGAAGGCGGAAAACTTGTGGGCATGATCTCCATTGGGGACGTGGTAAAGCTCTCCTTGGAGGAGCGCGATTTCCAGATCGGTGAACTGGAGCAGTATATTACCAGTCCCTATTGATCGGCTTTCCATGCCCGTATAAATGAACCCGCACAGCCTCTCTTTATACGAGTGGCCGTGTGGGTTTTGTTTTAGTACCTTGCAAATAAGGAGCATATAATGGACCAAAAGAAAAAAATACAATTGAAAGAGATCATAGGGAAGCTTCATAGTGGAGCAACACCTGAGTCAGTGAAAGAGGAGTTTTTGCGTGAATTCGGCCAAGTCAGTGCTGAAGACCTTGCAGCAGCAGAGAAACAGCTCATGGAAGAGGGTATGGCACTTGAACAGGTCCAAAAACTCTGCGACGTGCATGCCTTTGTCTTTGAGGATAATCTTCAGTCTGTAAGTAAGGGTAAGCAGGTGGACTCCACTCCAGGCCATCCCGCCTTTGTCTTCAAGGGTGAAAATGTCGGCCTGCAAACATTCCTGGCAAAGGAGTTTGAGCCGGCATTGGCGGCGTTTGCCAAAGATAGTTCAAAGAAGAACAACACAGCACTACATGCGGCAGTAAAAAGCCTATCCAAGCTACATGTGCACTACCAAAGAAAAGAGAACCTTCTTTTCCCCTATCTGGAGAAAGCAGGAATAACTGCTCCCCCTAAGGTGATGTGGGGTGTGGATGATGAGATTCGTGATTTGTGGAAGGAGGCTCTCTCTGACCTGCCCTCCAAGGGTAAGGCTGTGTTACCCACAGTTGAGAAGCTTTTGGAGCAGGTGAAGAGCATGATCACCAAAGAGGATAATATCCTGATGCCCATGTTGCTTGAGAACCTCGATAGTGATGATTGGCTGACCGTCGCTCGTGACAGTGCTGATATCGGCTACTGTTTCAATGGTGGCATTGAAGGGGCTTCTCCCAGTGATGCACTCTCCTGGTATCGTTGGAATTTCAGCATGAGCGGAAAAAGCGATACCCTTGAACAGTCTGGTGACAAGGTACGCCTCCCTAGTGGAGCCTTTACCCTTGAAGAGTTGACGTGCATGCTCAACGCCATGCCCGCTGACATTACCTTTGTTGGAAAGGATGATAAGGTCCGTTATTTTTCAGAAGGGAAAGAGAGGGTTTTTCCTAGGACTCGAAGCATCATTGGAAGGGATGTGGCACACTGTCACCCTCCGAAGAGTCTGCATATCGTCGAGAAGCTGGTAGAAGATTTTAAGGCAGGGGTTAAGGATGAAGAGTCCTTCTGGCTACAAAAAGGAGACCAGTTTATCATGATTCGCTACTATGCTGTTCGTTCAGAAAGTGGTGAATATCTTGGTGTCATGGAAGTGACTGAAGAGATATCAGCTTTACGAAGCCTCGAAGGCAACAAGCTACTGGCTGATTGACCTGTACAAGCCTGAAAGAGCATTATTCTCTTTCAGGCTTGGTATTCTTTTTCATGGTATCGATGACCGCCATATACGCGTATATCTGTCCCTGGATCTCTGAGTTCTTCAGTTCGCCCCTTCCCACCCAGTCATGACCTTCATATATGGTCAGGTGGTGTAGCTCC
Source organism: uncultured Sphaerochaeta sp. (assembly GCA_964431005.1). GTDB lineage: Bacteria > Spirochaetota > Spirochaetia > Sphaerochaetales > Sphaerochaetaceae > Sphaerochaeta. Next base: position 5,870 of record CAYSIH010000046.1, read on the forward strand.
CCTTCCAAGTCATTGACCTTCAAATTAGAAAACTTAATGCGATTTTCCAGAAACAGAAGGGTATTGTCATACCCGTCATGAAATGCCTGCTCTCCACTAGTGAGTTCTTCATCAATATCTTTTTCTTGCATAAATCTTGATTCCTATCCAGATCGCAGAGCCAACTTTTCAAAAAGAAGGATCAGTTGTGTGGTGATTTCTGTATGTTTGAGAGTTTGCATATCTCTCAAGGCACGATCTTTATAGGATTGTGCAATATAATCAGCTTTTTGTATACCGTCTAGGAGTTTTACCAAGGCTACAGCCTTTGCAACAGTAGCCTTGGAAAGCGGCTTCTTTTTTGATTGCAACAGACGAGTGAGTTCTCTCTGCTTGATTGGCATTTCTTTTTCTGCATCTAGGGCAAGCAGCAAGGGGAGGGTGGGAATGCCCTCCTTGAGGTCTTTTCCTGTATGCTTGCCAAGCTTCTCTTCTTTCCCCACATAGTCGAGAATATCATCCTGGATTTGGAAAGCCATGCCCATGGCATACCCTATGCGGTGACAAATCATCAGCTCATGATCTGAAAGCTGGCCAACCGAAGCGCCAGCATAGCAGGAGAGGGCGAACAGTGAGGCGGTCTTCCCCCTGATCCTACGGTAATAGGTAGTCTTGGATATGAAGTAGTTGCCTTGGCCTGCATCCTGTTCCAGCTCACTTTCGCACAACCGTGCAAGGGCCTTGGAGAATATACGGATATTCATCGCATCCTTGAGGTCATTTTGTGAGATGAGACCAAGAGCCTGTGCTAGCAGGTAGTCACCTGCAAGCACCGCCTGCTTAGCTCCGTGTTGAGCAAACATGGTAGGTATCCCACGGCGGGTATTGGCTGCGTCTATGATATCGTCATGGGCGAGGGAAGCGAGATGAATCATCTCAATGACGCTGGCTACACTGATCGCTTGGGCGCGATCACTCTCTTCTCCAAGTTGTGAGAAGAGCAATACAAGAGCCGGGCGAAGCATTTTTCCTTCCGATCCTACATGGGAGCGTAGGAGCGAACGGATAAAAGCGTGAGCGCTCTCCATTGTTTTTTCAATGGAGGCCTGCACGCTTTGTAGTTCCTGTCTTAGAAGCGGGTCATAAAAATCCTGCATTCACTTAACCTTGGTTTTTGGCTAATTTGCGTTTCATCTGTTTTTTGGTGAATTCCGGCTCTCCCATAAACAGATAGGTTTTCTTTGCAAATGTAGTCTTGTTCCAGAGTTTCTTCAGATAGGGCATGACCCAGTAGTCTAGGCCGAAGGCGCGCCCTGCACCCCCGAGCATCATGATGGAGACCGCCATATACCAGAAGATCTCCTGACCTGCCAAAGCCCCTATCAGGAACATGGTTGCCAGCCCTAAAGAGACTAGGGCAGCGGGGAAGGTGAGCAGGCCCACGATGAAACAGAATCCAATCCCCACTTCTGCAAGGACGATGAGTACTTGGAAAAGGTAGGGTGCCTGTGAGACAAAGACCTCGTTTATCCAGGTGTAGAGGGCCAAAGGTTCTGCAAGGACAGAAGGGGCGAACTGTTGTACAGCCTCCGTGACTGCAACAGAAGCCTCCACCACCGTTTCTCCCAAGGCCTCTGAAGCCGCGCCGACAGCATCGGCTGCACCCCAATAGACCTTTGACCCTGTGGTATCACTGAGCCATCCTCCTGCAATTTTGCCGATTCCTTCTTTGATCCACATGAAGCCCAGGAACATCCTCAAAAATGCTGTCCAATAGGAAGGTACGCGATAGGAGGCCATGCCTCCAATGAGGGAACGCTTGTTCTTGATCTCCAGGATCTCATGCTTGAAATAGGACCAGGCACCGTTTATGCCACATACGCCAGCCTGATAGTACATGTTTACCGCATGTTTCAATGTGTGGGCAAAAAATCCTGAGAGGGATATCCCCCCTGTATGGGAGACGGCGTACCTGCCTCCGACAGAGACCATAAACCCATGAAAGTTTGATTTGAAGGGCCTTGGTGCTTTGGCCTTTTTCCCAAGCTCGCTCTTGATGGTGTATATGACGCCATCGGAGGCTGTTTTTGCACTCTGCTCAGCGGCCTCTACTATCTGGGGGATGGGGCGGTTATTTTCCTGGAAGTACATGCCATCCCCAACAACGTAGACATTTTCATAGTCAGGGGACTGCATGAACTCATTTACCTGCTTACGTCCCATCTTACCATCTTCAATGGCAAGACTTTCCCCAAACTCAGTACCCCGAACACCACAGGTCCAGATAAGGGTCTTGGTTTTGATGACCTCGCCACCTCTGATGGTTACGCCCTCTTCATCCACCTCGGTGATAAGGGAGTTGAGCATGATCTCAATGCCCTGCTTGCGCATGTATCGCTCTGCCTTCTGGCGGGGACCTTCAGGTAGCATATTCAGAAGTTGTCCGAGTGCTTCACAGTTTATGATGCGCACATCGCTAGTGTCCATCTTGTTCTTTTCGCAGAGGATGGGGAGCCACTCTGCTATCTCCCCAACAAGCTCCACTCCTGTGAAGCCTCCCCCAGCTACCACAAAGGTCAGCATCTGACGACGCTTCTCTGGATCAGATTCCCTTGAGGCATCCTTGACCATCATCTCAATGTGATAGCGGATAGCCAGGGCATTTTCAAGGCTCCAGAGGTAGAAGCCATGCTCCTTTACTCCCTTGATCTTAAAGTCAGCAGGTTCACCACCTGTACCTATGATCAGCTGGTCATACTGGTATGAACCTCTTACACCAGAGAGCACCTGCTTGGTGAAGTCGATATCTTGTATCTCATCCTGGACAACATGAATCATCTTGCCAGAAAAAATTCGATCGAAGGAGATTTTTACAGAGTTCTGTTTGACTCTGTTGCCTGCCACTTCATGCAGTTCGGTCATGAGGATGTGATGCCTGTTGCGGTCTATCAGGGTGATCTCCACCTGGTCTTGCATCTTTTTGAATGCCTTATGCAACTTTTTGGCAGCATGCACTCCAGCATAGCCTCCACCAAGGATTACAATACGTTTCTTTTCCATTTTACTATTCCTCTGAGCCTTATCCTAAGGAAATGTTTCCGGCTCATATTCACTCATACTAAACTACAGACTCATATGCAGTGTAGCGATATACTATCATATAACTATGGTATAAGGCAATTGTTGCCATATTTATCGATATAGATATTCTCACACTTTGTAGATTTTGTAACCCTCTAAGGCTCAAGTTTATGTAAACATTATGGAAAATACTTGGAGAAACCACAAAGTTCTTGAGGGTTTAGGTCACTTCTTTACATTTTTTTAGAATTATATCCCTTTTAATAGTATGTCTAGCAACCAAATAAAATAATATCAACAAATAAGACAAAATTTATTGATTTTTTTCCCTTGAAACATTGAAAAGCATCATCAAATGTGTATATGATTACATGTTAAAGAATAGTGAAACACTAGACAAAAGGAAAGATATCGATGAAAAGAACAATAAAACTGGCATTTTTAGCTATTACCCTAATTGTAGCACTGGTTTCTGTAAGCTGTGCAAAAGATGAACCCAAGGCTACAGCAGCAGTGGCAACACCCAAAGCAACAGCAGAGACAACAACAGATACATGGAAAGACGGTATCTACTTTGCATCCGAAGAAGAGTTTGCTTCTTCTGGTTGGAAAGATAGCGTCACCCTGACCGTTTCAGGCGGTAAGATCACCAAAGCAGAATGGAATGGTGTAAACATCGCAGGGGGAGCTGATAAGAAAACATTTGACAAGGCCGGAAAATATAACATGGTCAAGTTTGGCAAGGCCCAAGCTGATTGGGCAGTCCAAGCTGAAAAGGCCGAGAAGCACTTGATCGCTACTCAGGACCCAACAGCCATCACATATAAGGATGCAGACGGGCATACTGATGATATCGCTGGAGTGTCAGTCCATGTGAATGGGTTTTTTACCCTTGCTGAAAAAGCTTTAGAGGCAGGGCCTGTTGGACGGGGACCCTATACCGATGGAGCATATTTTGCCATTGATGAAGAGTTTGCCTCTTCAGGGTGGAAGGACTATGTCTCGCTTACCGTGCTGAACGGCCGACTTGCTGCGATACATTGGAGTGGGGTGAATCGGGCAGGCGATGACAAGAAAGCTTTTGACAAGGCTGGCAACTATAACATGGTGAAGTTTGGCAAGGCCCAGGACGAGTGGTCAGTACAAGCTGAAAAGGCTGAAGATCACCTGGTTGAGAAACAGGATCTGAAAGCCATCACATATAAAGACACTGAAGGCCATACCGATGATATCGCCGGTGTCTCCATCCACGTAAACGGCTTGTATGCTCTGGTTGGGGAGGCCTTGGCTTCAGGGACTCAAAAGATCGGCTCCTATGCCGATGGTTCTTACTATGCAAGTGCAGATGATTTTGATGCCAATGGCTGGAAAAGTACTGTTTCCCTCTATATCAGCAACGGCAACATCGTACATGCCTACTACAGCGGCGTGAATGCTGCAGGGGAAGACAAGCAGGTATTTGCTTCTGAAGGCAAGTACGGCATGATCAAGGGCAGCAAACTTGGTAAGGAGTGGCACGAGCAGGCCAAGACTACAGAAGAGTTCCTGATCAAGACCCAGGATCCCAAGAAGATCAAGTTCTCCAATCCTGGGGGCATCACCGATGACATCGCAGGAGTATCGATGCATGTGGGTGATTTCTTCACCCTTGCTGCAAAGGCGCTTGCTGCAGGACCTAAAAAGTAAGCACTTGATAGAGATATAACAGTAGAAGTACATATTAAGAGGCCTTGTAATGCAGTGCATTACAAGGCCTCTTCTATTGGTTGACCATCATGGGCAATACTGAGGGCTGAACCGATTTGTTCTGTGATCATCAAAGTCATGGAAAGGGTAGGAGAGGAATATTCTCTCTTTCCCAAGACAGCTGAGCCGAGGCAATATTGTATATGAGGACCACTACACGCCAGAACAGAAACCAA
>CAYSIH010000047.1:0-10705 GCA_964431005.1 uncultured Sphaerochaeta sp.
CCTTAAGGCTGCCTCGTGGATAACCGATGGGAGAAAAGGGTTTTTTACCCTTGATTCCATGCTCGAAGACGTATTTTTAGGGGAGCGTGTACAGTGAAGGATAGTAATTTCAGGGGAGTGTTTACCGCCATGGTAACCCCCTTTACCAAGAAGGATTTTTTGGATGAGGAGATGCTGGAACAGATCATCGAGACGCAGATAGCGAGTGGGGTCTCCGGCCTGGTTCCCTGTGGGACCACAGGTGAGAGCCCGACCCTCAGCCACGATGAGCATGACAGGGTCATCGCCCTCACCGTCAAGTTTGCCGACGGCAGGGTCCCCGTCATTGCTGGAACCGGCTCGAATGCCACCAGTGAGGCCATACGACTCTCCCGTCATGCCCAGGAAGTCGGCTCCGATGCCGTCTTGCTGGTGAATCCCTATTACAACAAGCCTACCCAAAAAGGGCTCTATCTGCATTTCAAGGCGATAGCCGACAGTGTGGACATTCCCTGCATCCTGTACAATATCCAAGGAAGGACCGGGGTGAACATCGAGACAGCTACCCTTAGGGCCCTAAGTGAAGCGTGCCCGAATATCGGAGGGGTCAAGGAGGCCAGCGGCAACCTCTCTCAGATGAAGAGTGTCATAGCAGAGACCCATGGAGGCTTTCGCGTTCTCAGCGGTGATGACAATCTCTGTCTGGACCTCATTGAGGCCGGCGGCGATGGGGTTATCAGCGTGGGGTCGAACATCTGCCCCAGATACATCTCTGATATGGTGGGCCTTGCCCTCAAGGGCGATATGAAAAAGGCCCGGGCGATGGAGGCTACCCTTGCCGGGTTCTTCAAGGCTTGTTTTCTTGAGACAAACCCCATTCCCATTAAGAGTGCCATGGCACGCTATGGGTGGTGTGAGGAGTCCTTCCGCCTTCCTATGTGTACCTTTGAATATGAAGAGAACCGTGCCAAGCTCTATGCTGAGCTGGATAAACTGGACGCACTTGGTGCCTTGACGAGGAGAGTTTGAGATGGCAACGATAAACAAGAATTTTGAGAAGCTGGCAAGCGGGTACCTATTCCCCGAGATTGCCAGGAGGACTGCAATTTGGCAGAAAAGTAATCCAAATGCAGATATACTTCGCCTCGGTATCGGCAACACTACCGAGGCCCTGCCCCCCGCTGTCTGTGCCGCCATGCACGAGAAGATCGATGCCCTAGCAGACCGCACTACCTACAGTGGCTATGGCGATGAGCAGGGGGATACCTACCTTCGCGAGGCGCTGGTAACCTATTACGAGCGCTATGGCGTAAAGCTTGAAGCCACGGAGTTTTTCATCAGTGATGGTGCAAAAAGTGATGCGGCAAACCTGCAGGACATCTTCAGCACGGACAATGTCGTGGCGGTGCAGGACCCTGCCTATCCTGTCTATGTCGACAGCAACGTGGTTGCAGGAAGGACTGGGCTTTTTGACAAGAAGAGGGGACGGTACAACGGGTTTGTCTACTTGAATTGTTCTGAAGAGAACGGCTTCAATCCCTCCCCTCCGGATGGGAAGGTGGACCTCATCTACCTCTGCAGTCCCAATAATCCCACCGGAGCGGTCATGACAAAAGAACAGCTCAAGGCTTTTGTCGACTACGCCATACAAAACAAGAGTGTCATCATCTTTGACAGTGCATACAGCGAGTACATCACCGAAGAGGGATACCCCCGCTCGATCTACGAGGTTGAGGGGGCAAAGAAGTGTGCCATCGAGATAAACAGCTTTTCCAAGTCCTCCGGCTTTACCGGGGTGAGGCTTGGCTGGACCATCGTTCCCAAGGCCCTCGAGTGTGAGGATGCCAAGGCCGGTGTGCTCAACTCCCTGTGGAACAGGCGCCAGTGCACCTTTTTCAACGGGGCGAGCAACATCGCCCAGAGTGGTGGCTTCGCCGCCCTCTCTGGCGACGGCTACCAGCAGAGTAGGGCCCTGGTTGACTACTATATGGAGAATGCCCGCATTATCCGTGAAGGTTTGACAGAAGTGGGGCTGACCGTCTATGGTGGGGTGAACAGCCCCTACATCTGGGCCAAGACACCCAACAACATGCCCAGCTGGGCCTTTTTTGACCTGCTGCTGGACTCTTGTCATGTGGTGGTCACCCCTGGTGCCGGCTTCGGTCCTGCAGGAGAGGGCTTTGTGAGGGTCTCCTCCTACGGACATCGCGAGAATGTTGAAAAAGCAATGGCTTCAATTAAGGAGAACCTAAAGATATGAGTGAGAAAACCCTTCCCCTAAGCGCTGAAAAACTACAAAAATTAACCGAGAACATCCCAACCCCTTTCTATCTGTATGATGAGAAGGCGATAGTGGAGAATGCTCGTCGATTTACCAGCCTGTTCTCCTGGGCTCCGGGCTTTCGCAACTACTTTGCGATCAAGGCATGTCCCAATCCAAGCATCGTCTCAATCCTGGGGCGAGAGGGCTTTGGTAGCGACTGCTCCTCCCTGCCCGAGATGCTTATGAGCGAAGCTTGCGGCATTACCGGCGAGAGCCTCATGTTCACCAGCAACAACACCCCTTCTGAGGAGTTTGTGGAGGCCTATAGGCAGGGGGCCATCATCAACCTCGATGACATCACCCATATAGATGCCATGATCGAAGCTTTGGGAGAGGTGCCTGAACGTATCTGCTTCCGTTACAATCCCGGACCTGAACGTACAGGCAACGCCATCATAGGCAACCCTGTCGAAGCCAAATACGGCCTCACTTCAAGTCAGATAGTCGATGCCTACAGGATCATGAAGGAGAAGGGGACAAAGCGCTTCGGCCTGCATACCATGGTAGCCTCCAACGAACTTGATGGTACCTACATTGTGGAGACCGCCAGGATGCTTTTTGAGCTCTGCGTAAAGATTCAGAAAGAGGCCGGCGTGCGTATCGAGTTCATCGATATGGGCGGTGGTATCGGAATCCCCTACAAGCCGGAACAGGATGCCATGGACCTTGAGGCAGTAAGTGTGGGGATGCAGAAGCTGTATGAGGAGATCATCGTCCCTGCAGGGCTGGATCCCCTCAATATCGTATTTGAGTGCGGTAGGGTCATCACCGGACCTTATGGCTACCTGGTAAGCAGCGTCAGGCATGTAACCAGTAAGTACAAGGAGTATGTGGGACTTGATGCTTCCATGAGCGACCTCATGCGACCCGCCCTCTATGGTGCCTACCATCACATCACCGCTGTGGGCAAGGAAGAAGAGGAGCATGACCATATCTATGATGTGACAGGGTCCTTGTGTGAGAATAACGACAAGTTTGCCATTGACAGGGCGCTTCCTAAGCTAGAGAAGGGTGATGTCCTGGTCATCCATGATGTAGGGGCCCACGGCCATGCCATGGGGTTCAACTACAATGCCAAGCTCAGGCCTGCTGAGTACCTTCTGAAGGAAGATGGCACTGTCGTGATGATCCGTAGGGCACAGACCTATGATGACTATGTCGCAACGCTTCGTTTTGACGGAGCTGAGGTCAAACTCTGATGCATAGCTTTGCCATACGTGTCTATTACAGCGATACTGACTGTGGTGGCATCGTCTACCACGCCAACTACCTGAACTTTGCCGAGCATGCCCGCACTGAGCTGCTCAGGGAGATAAGCATATCGGCAGAGAAGACAGGGTCGCACAGGGCCCTGATGGAGAAAGAGGAGCTTGCCTTGGTGGTGAAGTCAGTCAGTGTCGATTACCAAAAGCCTGCCTATCTTGATGACCTGCTAAGCGTTGAGACAGAGATTGCAGAGGCCAAGCGTTTCTCCATCGTGTTCCGTCAGACGGTCAAGCGCGATGGGGAGGTCCTGTGTGTTGCCTTGGTAAAGGTCGCTGCGATCGACACCACCACCATGCGGCCGAAGCCGATGCCCTCTTGGTTCGTCCCTGCAGTCAATACACTGTAGGCAGGTCCTTCCAGTCTGTGGTATAGCGCGGTGAGAGGTAGGCCTGAGCCATCAGGTCGGCTTTGATCATCGAGTCTGCTGTGCCACAGATCAAGGCTCGTCTTCCGTAAGCCCTCTGGATCTCCTGCACTACAGGGGAGAGCCTCTCTTCCTGGCCTATCCTTTTTTGCTCCCATTCTGAGTTGAATAGTGAATACTGATGCACCCCCTCCACTTCCAGGTATGTTGCCCACACCCTGCTTGCCTTGTAGGGTGCCTTCCTATATATGGAGGTAAGGCAGACTTTTGCAGCGGCGAGTAGGGTCGGGGTGTAGGCAGAGCCCTGTGCGAGCGTCACTGTCGCACTAGGGCTCTGGTAGTCCTCTCTGAAGCGGCTGGTATAGAGCGCCACGGTGATCTCGCGAGCCTGCCTTCCTCGCTTCATGAGCTTTGAGCTGAGGTTGGCACAGTGGCAGGCGAGGCTCTGCTCAAGCTCCTCCAAGCTCTCCTTCGGCTTGTCAAAGGAGATGCCGCTGCATAGCGATATGCTCTTCTCCTCCTCCCTGGGCACCGAGGGCACTCCCCGCAGCTCCCTGGCTGTCTGCAATCCTGTAATCGTGCAGTGCTTCTCGATCCACAGGTCATCCTTGCTGATGAACTCATAGGCTGTGCGTACCCCCAGTCTCAACAGCTGAGCTTCGCGCCTGCGTCCGATGCCCCAGATTTCAGCTACCATCGTCTTCTTGAGCAAAGCCTCCTCATCTTCGGCATAGAGGATCTTCACCCCGCTCGAGAGGCGCTTGCCTTCATGGTTCGCAAGCTTAGCGAGCGTCTTGGTACGAGCAAGCCCTAGGGAGACAGGAATGCCTGTACGGCGGATGATCTCGTTGCGGATGGTCTCTACCTCATCCTGGGTGGGATTCTTCAGGGTAAAGAAAGCCTCATCGATTGAGTAGACCTCCCTGTTTCCCACAAGGGTGAGAAGGGTGTCCATAACCCTGTCGGAGAGGTCCTGGTAGAGGGTATAGTTGGAGGAGAAGATGGCGGCCCCGACGCCCTCAAGGCGCTCTCGTTCCTCAAACAGAGGAGAGCCGCGCTTGATGCCGAGCTTTTTGGCTTCACTGGAGAGGGCGACGATGCATCCGTCATTGTTGGAAAGTACCACCACTGCCGAATTGCGTAGGTCAGGGCGGAAAAGACGCTCACACGAAGCGTAGAAGCTGTTGCAGTCACATAGGCCTATCATCGGAGGCTCCTCACTACTGCGGTGACCACACCAAAGAGGATCAGCTCCTCCTCTTCTGTCATGTGGATGTCGGCATAGTCAGGGTTCTCAGCATGCAGGATTACCGTTTCCCCTTCGATCAGGAGCGTCTTTACGGTGAAGGCCCCACCTATCTCAGCTACGATGACATCCCCGCTTTTTGCCCTGAGGCTGCGGTCGACCACAAGAATGTCCCCACTGAAGATCCCTTTTTGTTTCATGGAATCCCCTTTGCAACGCAGGCAGTAGGTGTTGGCCTTGTGCTTGAAAAGCAGGGCGTTGAAATCGAGGCTCTCCTCCCTGCTGTCTTGGGCAGGGGAGGGAAAGCCACAGCTTACTGTCTCGAGAAAAAAAGGCATATGTAACTCATCCATGGCTCCTATAATCATGGATGAGTTAACATATGTCAAGTACTCTTACTTGATGGGCATATCCACCAGGATGGTGGTGCTTCCCAGGCTTCCCTTCTTTGCATGGCTGACGATGACATCGTAGCGATGTGATCCCGCCTTGGGAATCGAAGTGTAGGAGAAACCATTCCCCTCTACCGGCATCCCTTCACAGAACCATGAGGCGGTGAGGGAACTTGCATCTATGCCTTGGAGGTTGTCAGGGGTAAAGGTGAGGGTTACCTCACTATTTGCAACAGGTGCTTCAGGTGTACACGTCACTGTCCCCCGTATGGGCATCATGGTGTTGTTGATGACAGTCATGGAGAAGACGGTCGAGCGGTCGCCCATCTTCATCACCAAAGCTCCGCTTGTCTCTGTCCCGGCAACGATACGTACAGCCTCTGCAGAGCCGCTTACCACCACGCCCTGGCTAGAGAGCTTGGAGATGAGGGTATAGGAGCCCGAGGGGAGGGAGGAGGAGAAGGTGGCACTGCCTGCCTCCTTGTTCACTGTTGGCTGTGTAATGGTGACCGTTTCCCCTTGCTGATTAAGTAGGCTCAGCACAAGGGTCACATCGTCGGCTACCTGGTCAAGGGCCCAGCTGTAGGCAACGGAGAGTGTTCCTTCTCCCACCAGTTCGGTCAGGGTGATGGTTGCAGTGCTGGTTGCAGAGGACAGCATCGTAGTGAGGGATCCTTGGGCGAGGATGGCTCCATCACTGTTCAGGGCCTGGGCGGTGAGGGACCATTTTCCCATCAATAGCTGTCCCAGCGTAATTTCAGAGGTGGTCCCTGTCACATCGACTGATTCGCTGTTGGGCCCAGTACCTGTGATGCGATACTTGGCAATGGTCATAGAATTGTCTGCTGGAAGCAGGCTTCGCTCCTGCATGGCGAACTTCTCACAGGCAAAACGGACTACAAGGTCTGAGTGGGTGCTCGGGTTCGAGTCACAGCTGGTACAAAGCAAAATTGCTATAAGGGGGATGAACAATAGTTTTTTCATGGACTTCTCCTACGGGTATGTTTGCAACCTAAGAGGAAGAAGGACGCCAATCACTTCAGAATAGGTCTTGGAGAAATCCACAGCTTTGTCTATACTGGAAAAAATTGGAGAAAGCTATGGAAGAAACAATGGTGGTCAGGGTCATGCAGGGAGATATTGAGCGAGCTCTTCCCCTTCCTTTACACGCTTGCTGGGGCGGCTCTGAAGATGTGGAAGCCTCGGTAAGGCTCATTCATGAGGGGCGATTCCTCTATCTCAGGTACTCCATTCTAGAACCTCAGATGAGGCGCATGTGCACCGAACATAACCAGAAAGTCCATACGGACAGCTGTATGGAGATTTTCCTCCAGAGAGAAGGGGAGAGTGAGTATGTGAACTTTGAGTTCAGTGCCAGTACCAAAGCCCTTGTAGGGCGTGGAGAGGGGCGTGAGGGACGGGTGTTGTACCCTCCCTTTGTCATAAACCAGATCCCCATCACCCTTACCCTGCTCGAAAACACGAACATCCAGAGCCGTTACCGCCTCGATGTTAAGCTCGACCTTGTCCTGTTCGGCCTCATGAAAGAGGGGGAGACCCTCTCCCGTCTCAAGCTGAAGGGAAATATCTACAAGTGTGGTGATGGCCTTAAGGTGCCGCATTACCTCTGCTATGCACCCATAGGGACACTGAAGGCGGACTTCCATACCCCTTCGTATTTTGTCCCCTTCAAGTTTCTCTGAGAATACAACAAGCAGAGAAAATACAGCATTATCCAGAAGAACGTAAAAAGTAAAAGAAGCAAACATACAAGGATACATGACCTAAAGCCAGACAGTGGCTTTAGGCCATGTTTGTACGTTTGCTCTGGTAATTTCTGATATTTGGATTCCAGCTCTCCGTTCCGACAAAGGCCTCTTCTCCGATAAGCTTCTCCAAGGCGAGATGTGCCAGGTTTTGGCCGAATATTGCCGTGATGGTGGGCAGGCTTCCCAATACATTGCGTCTGCGCCCCTGATTGCTGATCTGTTCGTTGAACTCAGATCTCTCTTCCTCTTCAGGCCGCTTGTAGGTGAAGCGGACCTCCTCAGGTGAGTAGACAACATCAATGCCCCTTCCAATCCCTCGTTTTCGTAGATTGGAACGTACCTGCTTGGCAAGAGGACAGCCATAGGTATCCATCAGGTCTCCGGTTTTCACCAGGGAAGGATTTCTGCGTAGGGCAGCACCCATGCTGCTTACAATGGGGAACTGTTTTCTGTAGGCCATTTCCAGGAGGGCACATTTGGGATTGAGGGAGTCTATGGCATCGATCACCAGGTCCACATCATCACTGAATATCTGTTCGACAGTCCCGTTGTCGACGAACAGGGGAAGTTCCTCGACGATGCAATAAGGGTTTATCGCTTTCACACGCTCCCTAGCCACCTCTATTTTAGGCTGGCCTACGCTCTGGTGCGTTGCCAGTATCTGGCGGTTGAGGTTGGTGATGCTGATCAGGTCGAAGTCGACAAGACGTACCGCCCCTACGCCGCTGCGCACTAGTGATTCAAGGCACATGCCCCCCACTGCTCCCAAACCAACCACCGCCACCTTTTTGGTATGCAGGGCTTCTATCGTCTCATCACCGAGTAGGCGCGTTATTCGTAAGAATTGCTCTTTTTGCATTGTTGTTCCTTACCAGAGTCTCCCTATCCATGTGCATCAGGCCCCCTATAAGGGTGTACTGATCTTCAAGGACTTGGCTGTAGGGGCTCTTTTGCATAGTAGTGTCAAAGTCAGTTTCAATGGCGAAAGGGAGGGACGAAAACTCATCCAGCTTCCTTGCCGTCCTTGTCATTTCAATCCCTGGGGCCAAGGAGAGGATGCACCCCTTTCTTGCCGCTATCCTCGCAGTTTCCACGCTTCCTGTAAAGGCATGCCAGAGGATGGTGGGCAGTCGGCTCCCTGCCTTTCCTAGGCAAGAGAGAAACAGTCCATCAGACTGCACTACATGGACAGTGACGCTTCTTTCTAAGGAGTATGCAAGGTCCAGGCTAGCGAGTAGGAAGTTTTGTTGGTCTTCCATATCTCCAAAGCGCTTGTCCAGGCCTATCTCCCCCACCTGCAGAAGAGGATTGTCTTGCAGAGCCTGGGCCAAGGCATCTATTGGGGGCAGAGTCTTGTTTGCCAGGGCCTTGTTAGCCAAAGCACCAAGCGCACCAATGCCAGGATGGGGTAGGTTTGCCACTATTGCCCACTCATTCTGGCAGGAGGTGCAGTAGAGGGCGTCATATACTTCTTTTTCGTCTGTCAGGTGGCGATGAGCGTCAAACATACGGTATCGTAGGGCCTCTTAGGTCTTTTGGTCAAGTTACAGTAGAAGCTAATAGAGGAGCAATAGAATTAAAAGTATGTAAGTCCATTGAGGTAATAAGAGTTAGAATTAAATGGTTTTAAGTTTACTGATATATTAAAGAATAGAATTAAACTCATTTAATTCTATTGTCGATTGTATGGTTGCATGGTATGATCATATGTGAGGGTAGCTATATGAAAAAAGGCTGGGTGCAACGAGAACTCTATCTCGAGAGAATTCGTCCCTTCTATGACTCTGAGCTGATTAAGGTGATCACAGGGGTCAGGAGATGTGGTAAATCAATATTACTCAAACAGATACGACAAGAGTTACTGGATACTGGAATAGAGCTTGAGCGTATTACCTATCTCAATTTTGAGGATTATGAGTTGAGGGCTTTGAAAAATCCAGATACCTTCCATGCTCATATGGTCGGCTTACTCAAGCCAGGGATGAAACACTATCTTCTTTGCGATGAGATTCAGAACGTCGAGGACTTCGAGTTGGTGGTCAACTCGCTCAGATCCACTTCTGATGTAAGCATATTCCTTACAGGGTCCAATGCAAGACTGCTTTCAGGGGAACTGGCTACACACTTGGGAGGGAGGACTATTTCGCTGAAGATGATGAGCTTTTCCTTTAGCGAATTCTGCACCTTCAGTGAGTTGCCTCCTGATAAAAGTAGTCTGAACGAGTATATGAAATGGGGGGGATTCCCCCTGGTATGCAGTGCAGGTACAGAGGAGATGAAGTATGCTGTGCTTTCTAGCTTGTATGATTCCATTGTCTTAAAAGACATTATCATGCAGAGCAAAGTCGCCTCCGCTCATATATTGGAAAAAGTAGTGGAGTATCTTCTTAGTACTAGCTCTTCAACAGTTTCAGGAAGTTCAATTGTAAAAGCGCTCAAGGCAGACAATGTGAAGGTCTCAGAACCTACGGTATATGACTATATCCGCTACTGTGAGGACGCATGTATCATTTCAAAAGTTGAACGTTTTGATATTCGAGGCAAAAAAATTTTGTCATTTGAACAGAAGGTATATGCTGCTGACCTTGGACTGTTTCAATTGAAAAAGAATCGAGTGAAAGGGGAGTACGGAGCCCTTATGGAGACTCTGGTGTTTAACGAGTTGGTTGGACGTGGATACAAAGTTTATATTGGAAAGACCCAGAACGGGGAGATTGATTTTATTGCAATGAAAGGGGGTAAGAAAGTTTACATCCAAGTGGCGTATGTGTTGGATAGTCCCAAAACTATCGATCGTGAATTTGGAGCCTTCAAGGATATAGAGGACAACTACCCCAAATACGTTATCTCATATGATGACTGGCGACACTCGGAAGTGGACGGTATCATCCATCTTCCCCTGCTTACCTTTCTGACCGACGAGCAAGCCATACGATAGGCGTTTCTTGGCAGTCTGCATCACATCTAGGACCTTCGGTAGTCTGTGTTACAACACCAGAGCAATATAGGTGACCAGGATGCTGGTAAGAATGGGCAGTATCATGCCACCTTTCATGTAGGCTATGAGAAAGGATGCCCCTATGCCGGCAAGACCCGCATACCACTGGGGTGAGAAGTCCAGGATTACCCCTGGGAAGACCAGCGGGCCCAACGCTGCTATGGGTAAGAGGCGCATTGCCCGTCCTACAAAGGGGGGCAGCTTGTCCAGGGCCTTGGTGTAGTAGGGCAGGGCACGTACGCCAAAGGTAGCAAGCGCTGTAGCGAGTATATAGACAATGGTTGGGATGGTTTCTCTCATGGCAGGGCCTCTGGTTCTTTGATGATGATAGCTCCAAACACAGAGGCACTGAGCATGGAGATGACAAA
>CAYSIH010000048.1:0-10683 GCA_964431005.1 uncultured Sphaerochaeta sp.
AAGAAGAAATAAGTCATGTAGGGTATAAACTTACTAAGTATTATTTGAGAAAACTACTTCGAAACATAACGATAAACCCATGATCATTAATCATGGGTTTATGTTAATGGAAAGCTTATCTGCGGCTATTGCAGTCGTACGGTAGTCTACAACCCTATTCCAAAGAAAGTGACTCACACAGTTCACGCATGGTCATTTCAAAAGTTACACCTTGGTAATGCTTAAGTTGCAAGAAACGCCTCACCCCATACCCTCTGTTTCTCCTCAAGGTTCAGGGTGTAGGCAGGGCTTGTGGAAGGAAGGGCGAGAAAGGTGGTCTCCTCTGGATAGTAGCCGATGAGCCTCTTGTAGAAGGTCTCAGCCTTCTTCCCATTGAACAACACCTTCCTGATAGAGGGATGCTCTTGCAAGAAGAGCTTGAGGTCGTTGGGAAGGACTTCCTTATAGGCTGAATCAAGTGATCCCTTGCGCTCAAAACTCTTGAGCACATCCCACAAAGCTATATCTTGCTCCAACAAGAGCAGCCATTTCTCTTCATAGGTCTCTGTCTTCTTATTGAACAGGTCCTGCATTATCGGCCAGAACGCATTGCGTTCATGGCCGTAGTACTGCTGCTTCAACAAGGAGCGCACACTTGGTCCTGTGCCAAGGATGAGAGTATGCGAGCTTTTTCGCTCGATGGGGGGAAAGCCCGCTTTCAAGCGAGGTAGGTATGGACGCTATCGGCAACAGCTATTCCGTCCAAAGCAGACCCCACGATGCCCCCGGCATAGCCGGATCCTTCACCACAAGGGAACAGGCCCGCAAGCTCTACGTGCATGTCAGTCTCCTTATCACGCAGGATGCGTACAGGACTGCTGGTCCTGGTCGCACCGGCAATAAGCACAGCCTGGTTGGTTAAAAAGATATGGGCCTTTTTTCCAAAAAGGGTAAAAGCCTGTGCAAGTCGGTCAGCGATAAACGATGGCAATAGGCGGTGTAAGTCTGCTGAGACAAGCCCAGGAGAGTAGGAGGAATCAGGCAGCGTCTTGGAAAGACGATGGTTCACAAAGTCTGCCATCCTCTGGGCAGGGGCTGCAAAAGAGCCTCCTCCAGCCTTAAAGAGGCGTTCCTCCAAGGCTTGCTGGAAGCGCATGACCCCAAGGTTTCCTCCGAACTGCTCGGCGGGAAGATCCTGAGGCTGTAGTTCGACCACCATGGCACTGTTGGCAAACTTACCGTTTCTTGCTGAGCTGCTCATCCCATTTACCACCAGGGTGCCACCCTCATGCATGGAGGGGATGACAAAGCCACCCGGGCACATGTTGAAGGAGTAGACTCCCCTCCCATCGATATGGGCTGAAAAGATATATTCGGCAGCGGGAAGATACTCACCCCTACCTTCTTCATTCTTATATTGGATCCTGTCTATGAGAAGTTGTGGATGTTCCAGGCGGACGCCGATGGCGAGTGCCTTTGGTTCAATGGCGATCTTCTCACTCTCCAGATATTCATACACATCACGCGCATTGTGTCCGGTGGCAAGGATGACAGGACCTGTATAGGTCTCGCCTTTTTCGGTGGTGACACCGGTAACCTTGCCATCTTCTTTGACCAGGGATATTACCTTGGTTGAAAAATGCACCTCCCCTCCACTGGCGAGGATGGTGTTGCGGATCTGCTCGACTATCTGGGGCAGATTCTCCGAGCCCAAATGGGGATGCGCTTCATACAGGATATCCCATGAAGCACCATGCTGACAGAACAGGGCGAGTATCTTGTTCACGTCTCCGCGCTTGGAAGCTTTGGTATAGAGCTTGCCATCACTAAAAGATCCGGCGCCGCCTTCACCAAAACAGAAATTGCTCTCGCCTTTAAGCTCATTGCGTGCAGAGAGGGATGCGATATCTTTTTTTCGGTCACGCACATTCACACCCCGTTCCAGAACGATGGGCTTCAGACCCCTTTCGATGAGCCTTAGTGCTGCAAACAGGCCAGCAGGGCCTGCACCTACGACAATAACAGGTTTCTTGTCACCCACAAAGCCAAAGCTTGTCGTCTCATACAGCTCTTCCTCTGAAGAGCCGGTGAACAGGCGAACCTGCATCTCCACCACCGGCGGGTTGCGCCTTGCATCGATACTCTTGCGAAGGATACGCATACCTGTAACATCTTGTATAGGCAAACCCGCTTCTTTGGCAGCCTGCTTTTGTACTGCCTTGTTGTCGCTAGCGACTTGGGCAGACAGTCTCATTGATATATCTTTAGTCATGCGCTCATTGTACTGAGCTCTGCGGATAGAGGTCAACGCAATGGGATGAGAAAGCGTGTAAAAGAACAGGTATGGACAGACAAGAAGAAGCCTTCCCCAGGTCACCACCCTTTTGGACCCCATTATACATCTGTAACTAATCCGCCTCTTGTGATATGGTCTTCTCCTATGGATAGAAACCTCATCATAGGGCAGTTGCTTGGACTGCTCACCGCAGTCTGTTGGGCACAGAACTCCCTAGTTTATCGACACTTGGGAGAAAAGGTAGGCTCTGATGCTGTAGCACATATACGTATGTGGATAGCCCTCCCGGCTGTCGCCGTGCTTGCTTTCTTTATTGAAGGAAGCTTATTCCCCACCAACCTCTCTACCCAGACATACCTGGTGCTCTTTGCCAGCGGTGCCATCGGATACTTCATCACCGACATGATGCTCTTTCAAGCCTATGTATGGCTAGGAGCTCGCGAGTCGATGGTCATCATGACCTTGTCTCCGGTGACTACGGCCATCTTCTCCTATTTCCTCTTTGCTGAACGGCTGAAACCGATGCAGATACTGGGGATTATGCTGACCATAGTGGGGGTAATAGCCATGGTGGTGGGCGGAATGAGGGTAAAAGGAGAAGAAAGCGAGGAAAAAAAGAAGGCAAAGGGTGTTCTCTTTGCAATTCTTGCCTCTATTTTGCAATCCGTCTCCTTCCTGCTTGCAAAATACGCACTGGAAGCCACAGGTCCCGTATCGACCAACCTCCTGAGAAACGTAGGGGGCCTTTTGGCCTTCATCATCTATAGCTTCATCATCAAGCGAAATGCACGTTCTCACTTTGCAGCGTTCAAGAATCCCAAATTGCTAGGCCTGCTCTTCCTAGCGGCTATGGTCGGCCCGGTGTTGGGCATGTCCAGCCAGATGAAGGCCTTTACCCTCGCCCCTGTAGGAATTGTCACCACCATCACACAGACCACCCCCATCCTTCTCTTGCCCATAGACAAGTTTGTCCTCAAGAAAAAGATCACCGTATCAAGTTTGCTGGGCACTTTCATCTCCATAGTTGGAGTGGGTGTCCTGTTTTTGGCGGCATAAGAAGAACCTGTGCGTATTGTGCTCGCAATCTCATTTTGATACTCTTAGGGCATGAATGTACTCTCGTTGGAAAATATCTCAAAAACTCTCGATGAAGAGCCTCTCTTTACAGAGGTCAGCTTCGGTCTTGATAGTGGCGACCATGTCGGGCTCATCGGGCAGAATGGGACTGGAAAGTCCACATTTCTACGCCTGCTGACAGGGGAGCTGGAAGAGGACAGCGGCACCATAGCCCTTGCACGTGAGACTGAGCTTATCATGCTTACCCAACAGATGATATTCACAGAAGAGGATACTGTTCGCTCCTACCTCTATAAAGGCGAGGGCAAACGCATAGCCCTGGTGAACTCCTATCATGCGGTAATCAGAAAAAAGCAGGACAGCCAGACAAAAAGGGAGCTCATCACGCTAACCGAACAGCTCGACCTTACAGGAAGCTGGAACTTGGAAAGTGACTACACCTCCCTGTTGGGGGAGCTGGGCCTCTTTGACAAACTCGATGAACCTATGCACACCCTCTCAGGAGGGATGCAGAAAAAAGTCGCCATAGCCAGGGTACTCTGTGCCCAGCCTACCCTGCTGCTGCTTGATGAACCCACCAACCATCTGGATATCGAGACTATCGAATGGCTGGAAAAATACCTGAAAGACAGCAGCATGACCATGATCATAGTCACCCATGACCGCTACTTCCTCGATGCGGTATGCAACGCCATACTGGAACTCGATAGGGGCAGCATGTACCTGCATCCTGGCTCCTTCGATGCCTTCCTTGAAAGAAGGGCCGAGCGGCTCTCCATGATGCAGAAGGAACAGGACCGCCTGTCGGTGGTCTTGCGCAGGGAACTACAGTGGCTTAAACGGGGGCCAAGGGCAAGGACAGGCAAGGATACCAACCGCCAAGACCGCATCAAAGGGATGTTATCGGAACAGAAGGATGTATCAGAGACGGTCCAAAGTAGCTTTGCTTCCTCAAACAGACGAATGGGAAAGAAAATCCTGGAAGTGAAGAACATAACAAAGGAATATGACAACACCCCCGTCATCAAGGACTTCTCCTACTCCTTTACCAAGGGACAGAAGATTGGGGTGGTAGGGCCCAACGGATCGGGTAAGTCCACCCTGCTGGACCTGCTCTCTGGGCACACACAAGAGGATAAGGGCGAGCGTGATGCGGGTATCAACACAGTCTTCGCCTACTATGACCAGGAGGGACGCAACCTTACCAGCGCCAAGAGCGTGCTGGAGTTTGTCCAGGATATCAGCGAGCGGATAACTCTCAGCGAAGGGCAGAACGTCACCGCTGCCAGATTTCTCGAAATCTTCGGCTTCCCCACCACTATGCACCGAAGTGCCATCGCCACCCTCAGCGGAGGGGAGAAGCGAAGGCTCTACCTAATCTCCCGCTTGGTCAGCAACCCCAACTTCCTAATGCTTGACGAACCGACCAATGACCTGGACCTGCCTACCATGGAGAACCTTGAGCAGTATGTGCAGGACTTCAGCGGTTGTACCCTGGTCGTATCGCATGACAGGGCATTTCTTGACCTTACCTGTGATGAACTTTTTATCCTTGACATGGAGGGAAACGTCTCCTTCTACCCCGGCCCTTACAGCGAATGGAGGGCCTACGAAAGAGTGGCGAAAGAACAGGCTAAAAAGGAAGACCTACAGGCTGGTAAGGAGACTCAAGGCAAAACAGAACAGCCGTCTAGGAGAAATGAGAAAAAGGGGCTGAGCTTTAGGGAAAAAAAGGAACTGGAAGAGATCAATAGCGAGATGGAAGCCCTGCACCTCCTGCAAGGAGAGTTGGAAGCGAGCTTTTCTGATGCCCAGGAGACTCCCCTAGGTACCTTGGCAGCACGAAGTGAGACCTACCACACCAATAGCGAAAAACTCTCAGAGATGGAAGATCGCTGGCTGGAACTCTCAGAAAAGGAGTAAGCCATGAAACAGAGGGTTCTGTTCATCCTGATACTGCTCGTTTGCTTGGGCTCTCTTAGTGCCATTGAGGTCACACATCTGCATATGGGCACGGGAAACGACTGGTATACCATGGGACTTGGAGACAACCTTGATGATGGGCTCTCCTTTGGTGCACACCTGATGGTAGCTCTTGAGGACAAGGTCTTTTTCAAGGTAGATGCCTTGGGTTTCACCGATAGAATAGGCACCTCTTACCGCTACGACCAGATCAACATCAACCTGTACTCCCCGCTGGTCTTTGGCTGGAGGTCTTTGTCCTATACCATCACACCCTTGGTGGGCTTGAGCCTTGCTGGTGATTTTGGCTTCGAAGAGATACAAAACAGTGTCCACCAGGCGCTTAACCGCCCTACGTTAGCCCTTCCCTATGACAATACTGAACCCAATGCCCACCTTAATTTAGGCTCCACTATCCAAGGAATGTTCGCTTTTGGCTGGATACAGGTGGGTCTTGAGGCGTCCTACCTGCACACCTTCGGCAGGGAAAACTCCGCCCAAACGCTAGCGGTCATCAAACTGGGCAGCTCCCTTTCTTTGAAAGGAGGATACTCCTTCATGGAAGATTTTGTAGGAGGGAGGGCCCATCACTCCATGATGGACCGTCTCAACGGCCCGACCTTTTCCTACTACTTCGATGGGGGTCTGGTGACCACCTCCTGGATCTTCCATAAGAACAGCGGCTCATCCTACGGAGTCTTCGGTATCGATGTTATGCAACTGTTCCAACCAGCAAGCTATGACCATACGGACTTCACCTACTCCCTAGGGGTCCTCTATGACAAGCTGGGCCATGCAAACAGGTTCTTCTCCCTAGCCTTTGGGCCGGTCATCATGCAAACCCGCCATAAGAGCGGCCCCATGAGAAACGACCTCAAAAACTCAAATAAACGTATGACTGTTGCATCCTGGATGGTAGGGTATCAGAAGGAGTGGGAGGCAACAAACCTCATCTACCCCTATCTGAAGGGCCTGTGGGGATTTCAGCGGTTCAACCTGCAGCAAACAGACATCAGCAACACCTTGGTCGAGGAGATGAAGGGGACCATTGCCCTGGAGACAGGAATCAGGTTTGGCAGGGATGGACAGTGGGTTGCAAAGAACAACAGCTATCGTCCAAGAGTCTCTGCATCGATCCAGTATGTCTTTGACACCAAGGAGCTCAAAAAGAAGGACTCTGTCTTTGCCGAGCATGTCGGCCCTTGGATTCTCCTAGTGGGAGTTGGCCTGGATATCGGACACGATCCGCATTGACGGCCTCTCCTCAGTAACCAAGAGAGCTCCCCCATTGAGACCGACGGAAAAGCTGAATTTCCCATCTCCTACCCTATAGGCAAGGGCAACAAAAGGTCTGATGTTCAAACCACTGCCCAAGACCATGGAAGCGGTGATCTTCCCCCCAACGACAACCTCTTCATCCCACACAAGAACAGTATCCTTCATGTAGAGTGCACTCTGGGCAGAAAAGGTGAGCCCCAGACCTGTCAGCCCTCCATAGGGGATGGGAAGGTCCTGCAAGCCTAAAGGGATATGGTAGCGCACAGAGAGGCGAGCCTTTGCATCTCCATCAAGACCCCAATCGGAAAATCCTTCATACAACAGGGCATCTTTGAGTACGCCCTTGCTGTCCAAGGCAGTATCAAAGGCAAAGCCAAGCATCTGTGAAGAGCCAAAAAGCCGCCCTTGAGCAGAGAGAAAACCGAAGAAACGGAATTTGTATGGGTCTAACGAGTTCACCCATATGCTCTGAGCCCCAATCGAAAACGAAAGAGACGAAGCACCGAAGAAATCTGATGGACGAGGGTATGCCGTTACCTGTGAGCCAAGCAGAGCCGTAAGGGAGTACAGCAGGTCCGAGTCCTGGGTGACAAACTCAAAGGTGCCCTGTAGGGAAAGGAGCTTGTAATCGTATAAGGAGGGGCGGTACAGCAGGGGTAAAGAGATGGTGGCAGCGATCTGTTGTTCCTTAGCATAGGTGTAGTTCAAGCCAAGGGCAAAGGGCCCTGGGGTATACTGGTAATCAATAGATCCTAATAATCGTGAATCCTCGATATCCCAACCAACCTGAGCTATGAGAAGTTGCCGCCTCAAAAGGCTCTGGCTATGCAGCCAGAGTCCTGGCTGCAGGGAGTTTTCAACCACAAAGGGAAAGGGAAGCACCAGATTGAGGCGGGGATAGTCGATAAAACCCTTACTGGAAAACAGGATCTCTTCTTCCGCATCCTTGAATTTTTTCTGATCTGGCCCTTGGAGTACAACTGTAGTGGAAGTGAGTTGAGCAAGAGCCACCCGCTTCAAGGCTATGCCCTCAGCCCTATACGTCTCATAGAGCAAAGAATCACCATCGGGGCGAGCACTGAGGACCCCTTGGGGGTCAGTGAGCATCAAGGAGACCTCATCCAAAGCGTAGTCATACCGATAGAGTGCCAGAAAACCCGTATCATCAGAAATAAAGAGCAGACCCCCATCATTTGTATAGAGGGGTGAGCGAAGGGAACTTCTGGTTGGAGTGATCAAGGTGGTTACCCTCCCCTTCTTATCAATGGCCAGCAGCGAAGAGTTCCCCTCTACAATCTCCACCACAGTGATAGTGTTATCTTGTCCTAATACCGGCTCAAAGACAGAGCCTGCGGGATTGTCATAAAGCGTAGTGAGGTCCCCTTTTTCAGGGTCCACACGGACAAGGGTGTGCCTGTCATCAGTGCGCTTGATGGCAACCATGTACGTCCCGTCTTCACTCATCACAGGCTGGCTAAGCATCTCTTTTTCAGTGATCCGGGTAAAGGAGTCAGAAGCGTAGTGGTACAGCATAAGGTCGTTATAGCTCACCGGGGCAAGAGGGAGGGAGAAGCGGTGGAAGGGATCGCTCCAAGCAAAGGAGAACAGAACCTGCTTTGAGGTGAAAGCTAGTGAGTCATGCTCGATAAAAGGCAGGCTCTTGATCTTATCGATCTCTCCTTCTTCACTGTAGCGGACCAAGGCACCCCCACCCTTTTGGCTATGGGAGTACCCAACCAGGCCTAGCTCTGTTGAGACGGGCAGATAGTAGTCGCCCAAGCCTTGGGGCGAGAACTGAAGCCCTAGGGAGTGTCCTTGAGGCAGCAGGGCCTGTTGTTCCTCTATGGCCAGGGCAAAAAGGGCCTTGCTTGAAAAGCCTGTCTCTTTCTTGAGCGCTCGGTTGAGGCCAAAGAAAGGAAACCAGGCAAAGGTTTTGTTCACCCTTGCAAAACTCTCTTCTCCATAGTGACGCATCAGATAGTCAACCATGAGGTAGCCGGTGCTGTAAATCCTCCCAGAGGGGGGAAAAGCGGAGTTATATCGTCCTTGGGAGAGGGACCACAGAGAGCTCTCCAACATGGGAGACTGCCAGGTAAGGGCAAACAGAGCTGAGTCTCCCCTTCCCCCTTGGGCATAGGTACTCTCGGTATAGGTGGTTATCCCCTCCACCCACCACAGCGGCATCAAAGCTGTGTTCATGGCAGGCACTTCAGGGCCAAGAAAAAAGAGGTACTTGGCAGGCCCCACAGGGGAAGTAAGGTGAAGATAGTGAGTCAATTCATGGGTATAGAGGCTTCTGAGCCAGGAGGATGAGCGAGAACCGAGGAACCGGTCCACAGGACTGGTCAGATAGAGGATGATCGAAGAGGGAAAGGGGGCGAACATACCGTTGGAGAAGGCAGGCCTGCCTGCAAGAATGACCGGCACTTTCCCCTTTGGCATATGCTCAAGCAGGGATGCCAGTTCAAGGAACACCTCATCGGCAAAGGACGCAATACGCTGAGCACTCCTTTCATCCTCTTCTTCAAAGATGATGGAGGTGTGCCCAGTCTCTATCCTCTGCCATGGCCCTGCACCCAGGTGAAAACCCAGCACGGCCAAAAACAAGGTAAGCATCATGGTTTTTTTCATCCGGTGAATCCTCTCTTGCCCAACTTTACACCACCTGCGGCCATTTGCAAACCATTGGGGTGTGTGGCACAAAAGCTCCCTGTCCTGTAGAATAGGCTTATCTCACGTTTGGAGTTTTCATTGCAGACCATTGGAACAAGCACAACAGCTGAAAAACAATCTTTCATATCTTCACTACCCTTCTACTATGGGTGGGTCATCCTTGCAGTCGGGGCAATAGGGATTCTGGCAAGCATTCCAGGACAGACCATGGGGGTCTCAGTCTTTACCGACCACTATATCAGAGAACTCTCCCTGACACGGGTGGGAGTCTCCTCCTCATACATGATAGGCACACTGGCAAGCAGCCTCATCATCCCTTTTGCAGGTATTTTCTACGACAAGCGAGGGGCACGCCTTACAGCAGGGCTTGCAGCCTTTTTCTTGGCACTGTTTCTCCTCTTGCTGGCATTTTCCCCCACTATCATAGGGAAACTGGCTACCAGCACCAGGCTACCCGTCCCCTTGGTTACAGTGGTCATCCTGACCTTGGGCTTCTTTGGCATCAGGTTTTTTGGCCAGGGAGTGCTGACACTGGCATCGAGGGCCATGGTCGCCCGTTGGTTCTCCTCACGTAGGGGCCTCGCAGTAGGCCTGATGGGCCTGGTAACTGCATTCGGCTTCTCCTATGCCCCCCAGCCATTGCAGCGCCTGATCGACAGCCTAGGCTGGTCAGGTGCTTTGGTGGCGCTTGCCACCCTGCTGCTGGCCGGATTCCTCCCCTTGGCCCTGCTTACCTTCCGCACTGACCCCGCATCGTGCTCCATGGAGATAGAACAGGGCATGCCCCCACGTAAGCAGACAAGACGAGCAAGCATTGGTGATGCTTTACAACAGAAGGATATCTCTGAAGCCCGGAAGGAAGTTCGCTTTTGGCTCATCCTGCTCGCCATGGGGTTCTCTTCGCTCTTCACTACAGCATTTACCTTCCATGTGGTCTCCATTTTCTCTGAATTTGGACAAACTGCATCTGAGGCCGTTTCAATTTTCCTACCCATCTCATTCATCTCTGTCATCGCTAGGTTTGGCGCAAGCTACCTCAGCGACAGATTCCCCATAAAATGGCTTTTCATGACCTTCCTAATCTCACTGTTGCTCATATCGCTCTCCCTGGTCTTTTTCTCAATCCCGCTGGTTCGCCTATTCTTTCTTCTTCCCTATGGCATGGTCTCGGGGTTGTTTGGAATGTTGAATATCGTCACGTGGCCAAAACTCTACGGACGAGAGCACATTGGGGCCATAAGCGGCTTTGCCATGTCCATCATGGTTGCAGGCAGTGCCTTGGGCCCTTGGTTCTTCAGCCTTGTCTACCAGCTGTTCGGCTCGTATAGGAATGCAGGCATGGGAGGAGCTCTCTTTGTCCTTGTCCTTACCATCGCCTTAGGGTTTACCAAATTCAGGCATGTGGAGAGTGAGTAAGG